>CAXSFE010000008.1:0-56016 GCA_964236585.1 uncultured Acetobacteraceae bacterium | reverse complement strand
GCCGCCGCCCCCGCCGAAGCCCCCGTTGCCGCCCTGGGCGCCGCCGCCGCCGAAGCCGCCGTTGGCGCCGGGCGCAGAAGCGTCCGTCGGGCTGGAGGGGGCGCTGCCGCCGCCCACGCCGCCGCCACCGCCGGGAAAGTAGAGGCCGGACGAGAGGCCGGACCCGCCCCCGCCGCCGCCGGAGCCGCCGGGGCCGCCCGTCGAGTCAGTACCGCCCGGGGCCGCGCCCAGGACGATGCCGGGCCCGCCGGTGCTGCCGGAGGCCAGCAGGCCGATGCCGCCGCCGCCCTTTGGACCGGCCGCGCCGCCCAGGCCGCCGCCGCCGCCCTCGTAGGGCACTCCGCCCGGCACGGCTCCGCCCACCGCCGTGTCGCCGCCGAAGATCACGCCGTCGAGCGAGACCCGGGCGCCGGACGCCACGAACAGTCCGCCGCCGAGGCCTGCGCCCGCGCCGCCGCCGCCGTAGCCGCCGCCGCCGGCGGCCAGGGCGTTGTCGATGGCCAGGTTGCTGACCGTGACGCTGCCCGCGTAGGCGAACAGGCCGCGGTGCGCGTTGCCGCCGTCGAGCGTGTGCCCGCCGCCCTGGATCGCCAGCGTGTCGCCCGGCGCGAGATTGATCGCGTCCAGGTCGCTCGTCAGGGTGATGCTGCTGCTCAGGGTGATGGTGTAGGCGGTCGACGCGGCCGACGCGGCGCCGGTCAGGTCGATCTGGGCGAGAGCCGCGTTCAGGTCGGCCTCGGAGCCCACGGTGAAGCTGGTCGGCATGGGGGCGTTTCCTGATTCTTCTTGTTTCCGCAACCGTGCGCTGTGCGCCAAGTCGCGGTCAACCAAGCTTGCGGACGCATGACGCCGCGCCCCGACGTCCTGCCGTTCCGGCGCGGCGCCCCGGGACCCTCAGATCTGCCCGTCCAGCCCCATCTGGTGGAACTCGTGGACGATGCGGTCCTGGTTCTCCAGCAGCCAGTCGATCGACGGCTCGTTGCGCATCGCCTTGCCGATCGCAGCCGTGGTTGCCTTGCGGTGGCTGTCGAACAGCGCCCTGTGGTCGAGCGTCTCGGTCTCCGCGACCGACGGGTCGAGCCAGATCGAGCAGATGATGCCCAGATCGTTGGCCTGCTCCTTCGGGATGTGTCCGGCCCGCACCGCGTCGAGCACGCCGTTGGCGACCGCGGCCTGCACGGTGCCCATCAGGATGTTGGTGTAGCGCGAGCCCTTCACCGTGACCTTGGACACGCACAGCGTCACCGGCCGCACCTGGACGTCGCAGTTCAGGATCGCGAACACCTTGGAGTGGCCCGCCGACTGGTCGCCGAGCAGGGTGGCGATCGCGGTGCCGACCGGGCCGTCGAGGGCGCCGATGACGATCTCGGGCTCGGCCTCGGTGCCGGGCGGGCCGTCGGCGCACAGCGCCTCGCCGGTGCGCAGGATGATGCGGTCGCTCATTGCGGGGTGCTCCATGATGGCCGGCGCTGCCGGCGGGGCCGCTTATAGCAGCGGCGCCGCGCGCTGACCTGCCCGGGAAGCAGGACCGGCCCCCGCCCGAACCCGCCAGGCCGCGCCCGTCGAAAAACCTGGCCCGAGTCGAGGTTTCCAAAGGCTTGGCCTTTGGCGGAGCTTGAGGCAGGGCCTCAACCTTGCCTGCCCTCGCCTCAGCCCCACGAGCCCCGCAGCCCGGCCAGCCAGTGGCCGACCTCCCCCCAGCCATCCCGGATCATGCTCAGCGCGACATAGGCGACGATCGCGAGGCCGACCCAGGCGATCCAGCGCGTCCGGTCGAGCAGCCGGAGCAGCAGGCCGGCCGCGACTCCTGTCAGCACCACCGAGAGCGTCAGGCCGGCCACGAGCACCCACACCCGGTCGCGCGCCACGCCGGCGACGGCGAGGACGTTGTCCAGGCTCATCGAAGCGTCGGCGAGAACGATCTGCAGGATCGCCCGGCCGATGCTCCCGGCCGCCTGCGCGGACGTGCCCTCCTGCTCCGGGTGGCGCAGCTCGCGGACCATGCGGGCGCAGACCCAGAGCAGCAGCAGGCCGCCGGCGAACGTCAGGCCGATGACCGCGAGCAGCTGCAGCGTCACCAGGGCGAGGGCGATGCGCATGGCGGTGGCGAGCGCGATGCCGATCAGCATCGCCCGCCTGCGCCTGGCTGGCGGCAGGCGGGCGACGGCGAGGCCGATGACGACGGCGTTGTCGCCCGCCAGGGTGATGTCGATCAGCAGCACCTGGGCGAGGCCGGCGAGCTGGCCCGCGACGTCGTGGCGCAGGGCGGCGTCGTGCAGGCGTCCGGCCCAGGACAGCACCCGGCGCGCCAGGGCTGCGAGCCCGAGCGACGCCGCGTCGTACAGCTGCCTGCCCTCGGACACGAGCCAGTGCGCCCAGGCCGCCGCCTGGACCCGGGCCGCCGCGCCGAGGCGCCCGGCCTCGGACAGCAGCCAGTGTGCCGCGGCCGTGACCTGGTCCCAGGCGGCGGCGGCCAGGTGCCCGGTCCCGGACAGCAGCCCATGCGCGAACGCCGGGAGTTGGCCTAGAAGATCGTGCAGCACCCTGCCCCCGGGCGGACGGCCCGCACACGCAACGCCCGGACGACGCTCCGGACGCCTCACGGAGACTCCCGCATGGTCCCACGCTACACCCGCCCCGCGATGGCCGCGATCTGGGCGCCGCTGAACCGCTACCGGATCTGGTTCGAGATCGAGGCGCTGGCCGCCGAGGCCATGGCGCGCACCGGCGAGGTGCCGGAGGCCGCCGCGCGCACCATCCGCGCGCGGGGCGACGCGCGGATGGCGGCGATGACCGAGGCCGACATCGAGCGCATCGACGCGATCGAGCGCGAGGTGCGCCACGACGTGATCGCGTTCCTGACCTGGCTCGCGGAGGGGATCGGCGAGGACAGCCGCTACGTCCACCTCGGCCTGACCAGCTCGGACGTGCTCGACACCACCTTCTCGGTGCAGCTCACGCAGAGCGCGGACCTGCTGATCGCAGACGTGGACGCGGTGCTGGCCGCGCTGCGCCGCCGTGCGTTCGAGCACAAGCACACGCTGACCATCGGCCGCTCCCACGGCATCCACGCCGAGCCCACGAGCTTCGGGCTCAAGCTGGCCGGCCACCACGCGGAGTTCGCGCGCAACCGCGAGCGCCTGGTCGCCGCGCGCGCGGAGGTCGCGGTGTGCGCGATCAGCGGCGCAGTGGGCACCTACGCGCACGTCGACCCGGCGGTGGAGGAGTTCGTGGCCGCTCGCCTCGGCCTGGCCGCGGAGACGGTGTCGACGCAGGTGATCCCGCGCGACCGGCACGCGGCGTTCTTCGCGACGCTCGGCGTGGTGGCGTCCGGGGTGGAGCGGCTGGCGACGGAGGTGCGCCACCTGCAGCGCTCCGAGGTGCGCGAGGCGGAGGAGTTCTTCCACCCCGGGCAGAAGGGCTCCTCGGCGATGCCGCACAAGCGCAACCCGGTGCTGAGCGAGAACCTCACCGGGCTGGCGCGGGTGGTGCGCGCAGCGGTGGTACCGGCGCTGGAGAACGTGGCGCTGTGGCACGAGCGCGACATCAGCCACTCCTCCGTCGAGCGGGTGATCGGGCCGGACGCCACGCTGGCGCTGGATTTTGCGCTGGGCCGCCTCGCAGGGATGGTGGAGACGCTGGTGGTCTACCCGGAGCAGATGCTCGCCAACCTGGAGAGCCTGGGGGGCGTGGTGCACAGCGGCGAGGTGCTGCTGGCGCTGGCGCGGTCGGGGATCTCGCGCGAGGACGCCTACTCGATCGTGCAGCGCAACGCGATGGCGACCTGGACCCGGCTCGGGCAGCCGGACGGGCGCGGCTTCCGCGCCAACCTCGACGCGGACCCGCTGGTGGCCGGCCGCGTCCCGCCCGAGGTGCTGGACGAGGCGATGCGGCCGGAGCGCCACCTGCGCGCGCTCGACGTCAGTTTTGCCCGCGTGTTCGGGGAGGCGGGGCCGGGGGCGGCCTGACGCCGTGGCAGGGGAGTAGCGCGGGTTCGTGAGAGCCCGCCTTCATGGAGCCTTCATTCCGCCTGGATAAGGTCGCCGCCGGCTCGTCCTCTGCTCGTCGGGCCGCAAGGAGGTCCCTATCATGCGCAAGCTGCTGCTTTCCCTCACCGCCCTGGGCGGGCTGACGCTCGGCGGCCTCGCCACGGCCGACGCGGCGTCCGCCCTGCCGCTGGCCGGGGTCGCCGCCCCGGCCCATGTCCAGACGGTGCAGTACTACGGCGGTCCCGACCGCTGGCACCACCACGAGTGGCGCCGCTGGCACCACTGGCATCACTGGCACCACGACCGCTACTGAGCCGCCGGCGTCGGGGCTGTCCGCGTCGGATGCGGATGGTCCCGGCAGGCCTCCCTCGTCACGGCCCGCCAGCCGTCCCATCTGACCGTGCGATGTGCACCCTCGTCCTGCTGAGCCGGCCCGGCCATGCCTGGCCCCTGCTCGTCGCCGCCAACCGCGACGAGAGCCTCGCCCGCCCCTGGCGCCCGCCCGCCGCCCACTGGCCCGACCAGCCCTCGGTCGTCGGCGGGCTCGACCTGCTCGGCGGCGGCACCTGGATGGCGGCGCGCGGCGGCCTGGTCGCCGCCGTGCTCAACCGCAGGCTCAGCCTCGGCCCGGCGCCGGGCAAGCGCAGTCGCGGCCGGCTCCCGCTCGACGCGCTGCGCCACCCCACCGCGCGCGTGGCCGCCCGTGCCCTGGCGCAGGAGGACGCCGCCGCCTTTCGCCCGTTCAACCTGGTGGTGGCGGACCGGGACGCCGCGTTCCTGCTGCGCGGCCTCGGCGAGGGACAGCCGGAGGCGGTGCCGCTCTCGCCCGGGCTGCACATGGTCACCGCGTTCGACCCGGACGACCCGGCCAGCGCACGGGTGCGGCGCCACCTGCCCCGCTTCCGCGCCGCGCCGCCGCCGGAGCCACCGGACTGGGGGTCGTGGCGCGACCTGCTGCTCGACGGGTCGGGGCCGGCAGGGAGCGAGATCCACGTGCCGGCGTCGGGCGGGTTCGGCACGGTGTGCTCGTCGCTGCTCGGGGTGGACGCTGCGGGGGAACGGCAGTGGCTGTTCCAGGAAGGAAGCAAGGCCGGGCTCTGCCCGGACCCGCCAGGGGCGAGCCGCCCCTGGACCTGCCTGACTTAGGGAAGCCGGTCCAGGGGGGCTCCCCCTGGCGGAGTTTGAGGCAGAGCCTCAACCTTGCTTGCTTCTCAGCTCAGCCGCCGGTGTTCCAGCACGGGCATGTCCCGTCGCACCCGCTCGGTCATCGCCCGGTCGATCCGCGCGCTGGCCCAGCCGACGCCGTCCGACGCCCGTGCCACCACGCCCCCCCACGGGTCGCACACCAGGGCGTGCCCGAAGGTGGTGCGCGGGCCGCCGGGGTCCTGGTGCTGGCCCCAGGTGGCGGGCGCCGCGACCCAGCACTGCGTCTCGATGGCGCGGGCGCGCAGCAGCACCTCCCAGTGGTCGCGCCCGGTCTGCAGGGTGAAGGCGGCGGGCACCAGGATCAGCTCGGCGCCGGCGCGGCGCAGCGCCAGGAACAGCTCGGGGAAGCGCAGGTCGTAGCAGATCGACAGGCCGAGGGTGACGCCGCCGATCTCTGCGGTCACCACGGCGTCGCCGGCGCCATAGGTGGCGCTTTCCCGGTAGCCGGTGCCGTCCGGGGCGGTGATGTCGAACAGGTGGACCTTGCGGTAGCGGGCCAGCTCGCGCCCGTCGCGATCGAACACCAGCGTCGTGTTGAACAGCCGCTCGCCGTCCCGCTCGGCGATGGAGCCGCCGTGCACCGCGACCCCCAGGGCGCACGCGGCGCCGCGCAGGAACTCGTAGGCCTCGCCGCCGGCCTCGCCGGAGCCCTGCGCAGGCAGCGGCTCGGCGGCCGCGAACTTGGTGGCACGGTCGCCGCCGAGGCAGCTCCACATCTCCGGGAGCGCCACCAGGTCGGGGGAATCCGCGGCGTGGGCGGCCTCGAACAGGCGCCGGGCCTGGGCGATGTTCGCCGTCTTGTCGGCCCCGGCGTTGAGCTGCGTCACGCTGATCCGCATCGTGTTCTCCCGACGAGGCCCTGCAAGGGCCGACAAGGGAAGCAAGGTTGAGGCTCTGCCTCAAACTCCGCCAGGGGCGAGCCGCCCCTGGACCTGCTTGACTTAAGCAAGGCCGGTCCAGGGGGGGCTCCCCCCTGGCGGGTCTGGGCGGAGCCCAGCCTTGCTTCCTTGCGGACGTCCCGGCGAAGTCGCCGGGCCCGAGCGCACCCTGGACCGGGCAGTCCAGCACGCGGATCGATCGCCGCCGTCCGTCAGACCTCCTCGATGCGCTCCACGCCCGCCAGCGCCTTGAGCGCGTGGGCCAGCCGCGGCGTCACGGTGTAGCCGCCCGGCAGCGGGATCTCGACGTCCTGCGTGACACCCAGGCGCGGCAGCAGCACGATCCTGCCCCGCCCCTTCGGCTCGCGGCCGAGCACCGCCTGCAGCGCGGGGATCGACACCCCCTCGCCCAGCCACACGCGCATGCCCGCGCCCGCGTCGGCCGCCGCCTTGTCGAGGCCGACCACGTCGAGCGCGGTGATGCGCATCGCGTCGGACTCCATGCGCAGGTCGGCGGTCACGATCACCGAGCCTCCCGGCACCAGCAGGTCGCGCGCCCGGGCCAGCACTTCGCTGAACAGCGTCACCTCGTAGGAGCCGCCGCCGTCGGACAGCCGGACCCAGGCCATGCGGCTGCCGGTGCGGGTGATGCGCTCCTTGATGTTGACCACGCAGCCGGCGAGCTTCACCCGCCCGCCGCCCTGCTGCGCGCGCTCCTCCATGCGGTTGGACGCGACCGCGCCGAGGCGTCGCAGCAGCGGCGCGTAGCTGTCGAGCGGGTGTGCGGTGAGGTGGAAGCCGACCGCCTCCGCCTCGAACCCCAGCCGCTCCATCTCCGGCCAGTCCTCCACCGACGGCAGGCGCAGGGGCTCCGCATTGCCGGCCGCCGGGGCGCCGAACAGGCCGATCTGGCCGGAGCTGGCCTCCTCCGCGTTGGCCTGGGCGCGGCGCAGGATGGTCTCGGCGCCGACGAACAGGCGCGCGCGGTTGGCGTCGAGGCTGTCGAAGGCGCCGGCGCGGACCAGGTTCTCGATCTGCATCTTGCTGAGCTGCTTGGGGTCGATCCGCGCCGCGAAGTCGGCGACCGAGGCGAAGTCGCGCCCGCCGCGCGCGGCCACCAGCCCCACCATCGCCTGCGCGCCGACCTTCTTCACCGCGGCCAGGGCGTAGCGGATCGCCTGCGTCCCTGTCGTCGTGTCCACGGTGAAGTCGGCACCGGAGCGGTTCACGTCGGGCGGCAGCACGCGGATGCCGAGGCGCTCTGCCTCCTGGCGCAGCGCCGCGAGCTTGTCGGTGTTGCCGACGGCGAGCGACATGCAGGCGGCGAAGAACGCGACCGGGTGGTTCGCCTTGAGCCAGGCGGTCTGGTAGCTGACCAGGGCGTAGGCGGCGGCGTGGCTCTTGTTGAAGCCGTAGTCGGCGAACTTGGCCATCAGGTCGAACACCTCGGCCGCCTTCGCCTTGGGCACGCCCCTCGCCTGGGCGCCACTTGCAAAAGTCTCGCGCTGCGTCTCCATCTCGGCGCGGATCTTCTTGCCCATCGCGCGGCGCAGCAGGTCGGCGCTGCCCAGGCTGTAGCCCGCCATGGTCTGGGCGATCTGCATCACCTGCTCCTGGTAGACCATGATGCCGTAGGTCTCGCTCAGGATGTCGGCGACGTCGGCGTGCGGCGCCACCCAGGCCTCGCCGTGCTTGCGGTTGCAGTACGACGGGATGTTGGCCATCGGCCCCGGCCGGTACAGCGCCACGGCCGCGATCAGGTCCTCGAAGCGGTCGGGGCGCATCTGGCGCAGCACGTCGCGCATGCCGGCCGACTCGAACTGGAACACGCCGCCGGCGTCGCCGCGCGACAGCATCTCGTAGGTGCGCGCGTCGTCGAGTGGGATGCGGGCGAGGTCGACCTCGATGCCGCTGCTCTCGCGCAGCAGGATCAGCGCGCGCTGCAGGATCGTGAGAGTGGTCAGGCCGAGGAAGTCGAACTTCACCAGTCCGGCCTGCTCGACGTACTTCATGTTGTACTGGGTGACGAGCGTGTCGGTCTTCGGGTCGCGGTACAGCGGCACCAGCTCGATCAGCTCGCGGTCGCCGATCACCAGGCCGGCGGCGTGGGTGCTGGCGTGCTTGTACAGCCCCTCCAGCTCCAGCGCGGTCTTCATCAGGCGGCGATAGCCCTCGTCGCCGTCGCGCATCTCCTGCAGCCGCGGCTCGCCGTCGATCGCCTGCTTCAGCGTGACCGGGTGCGCGGGGTTGTTGGGGATCAGCTCGGCGACCTTGTTGACCATGCCGAACGGCAGGCCGAGCACGCGGCCCACGTCGCGCACCGCGGCGCGCGCCTGAAGCTTCCCGAAGGTGATGATCTGCGCGACGCGGCCGCCGCCGTACTCGCGGCGCACGTAGTCGATCACCTCGTCGCGCCGGTCCTGGCAGAAGTCGATGTCGAAGTCCGGCATCGACACGCGCTCGGGGTTCAGGAAGCGCTCGAACAGCAGGTTGAACGGCAACGGGTCGATGTCGGTGATGGTCAGCGCCCAGGCCGCCACGGACCCGGCGCCGGAGCCGCGGCCGGGACCGACCGGGATGCCCTGCTGCTTCGCCCACTGGATGAAGTCGGCCACGATCAGGAAGTAGCCGGGGAACCCCATCGCGGCGATGACGCCCAGCTCGTACTCCATGCGCTCGCCGTAGCGTGCGCGCATCGCCCCGTCCGCGGCCAGTGCGTCCATGCGCAGGGCAAGCCCCTCGCGCGCCATCTCGGACAACGTCTGCGCCTCGGTCTGGCCGGAGCGCACCTTGGGGCACATCGGCAGCAGCGGCTTGCGGGTCTCGGCCATCACCGCGCAGCGCCGGGCCACCGCCAGCGTGTTGTCGCAGGCCTCCGGCAGGTCGGCGAACAGCGCGCGCATCGCCTTCGCCGGCTTGAACCAGTGCTCGGGCGTCACCCGCCGGCGGTCCTGCTCCGCCAGCGTGCGCCCCGCGGCGATGCACAGCAGCGCGTCGTGCGCCTCGTGCATCGCGGGCGTCGCGAAGAAGCACTCGTTGGTCGCGACCAGCGGCAGCCCCGCCTCGTCGGCCAGGCGGATCAGCCCCGGCTCGATCGCGCGCTCGATCTCCAGCCCGTGCCGGTGCAGCTCCATCATCGCCCGGTCGCCGAACGCCTCGGCCAGGCGCGCCAGCAGCGCGCGCGCCTCCGCCTCCTGTCCCTCCGCCAGCATCCGCCCGATCGGCCCGCGCGTGCCGCCGGTCAGCAGGATCAGGCCTTCGGCGTGCTCCAGGATGCGCGCCAGCGGCAGGGCCGGCTCGGCGGCGTCGCCCTCGATGAAGCCGAACGAGGACAGGCGCTGCAGGTTGTCCAGGCCGCGCGCGTCCTGTGCGAGGACGACGATCTGGTCCGGCGCCAGGCCGATGCGGCCCGTGCGGGCGATGCCGACCTGGCAGCCGATGATCGGCTGCACGCCCTTGCCGGCGCAGTACTGGGAGAATTCCAGGGCGCCGAACAGGTTGCCGGTGTCGGTGATCGCGACGGCGGGCATCTGCTCGCGCCGCGCCAGCGCCGCGATGTCGGGGACACGGATCGCGCCCTCGGCGAGCGAGAAGGCGGAGTGGACTCGGAGGTGGACGAAGTCTGCGTGCGGCATGGATGAAGGATAGCTGTGGGGCGGCCGGGGAGGAAGCAAGGCCAGGGCTCTGCCCTGGACCCGCCAGGGGCGAGCCGCCCCTGGACCGGCGCTACAAGGAAGGCAGGCGGTCGAGCAGGCCGGCGGTCATCGCCGTGCGGTCCACGCCGGTCATCCACGCGCCGGTCACGTGCAGCGTGGCAGTGGCCGGGCATCCGGCGACAGCGCCCGTGCGCAGCAGGGTGCGGCCGGACGCGCTCCACAGCACCGGCTCCGTCGGGCCGAATGCGGCTAGGCTGTCGAACCCGATCGCCACGATCCGTTCCGGCCGCATCGCCCGCACCATCCTCTCCACCCGCGCCCGGCAGAACGCCGCGATCTCGCGGCGCAGTGCGACCGTAACCTCGCGGCGGTAGGTCGCGACGTCTGGCGCGCGCAGGAACACCGCGTTGGTGCCGGTGCAGCGCGACAGCAGGGCCGTGCCGAACATCGCGCGCATGTGCGCCGCCATCGGCCACGGCGCGGTCGCGTACTCGCACCCCTCCGGCCAGGTGCCCCCGACGTCGGCCCCCTGCGCCCGGTGCTGGCTGACGCGGGTGCCACCGGGCTGGGTGCCGATGAACAGGATCGGCGGCGCGCGCAGCGGCAGGCCATACAGGATCTCGTAGCCGCGGGCCACCTGCCCGAGGCGGGGCGCGAGGGCGGCGTAGAACGCGGCCGTCTCGTCGTAGATCGCGCGACAGGAGGTGGCGGGGTCGTCGGGCATTGTCGGTGCGTCCAGCAAAGCAAGGCAAAGGGCTCTGCCCTTTGATCCCGCCAAAGGCCGGGCCTTTGGAAGCCACTACTTGAGTGAGGCCGGTCCAGGGGCGGCTCGCCCCTGGCGGGTCCGGGCAGAGCCCGGCCTTGCTTCCTATCCCGCCTCCACCAGCACCCCGTCGCGCAGCGTGACGATGCGGTCCATGCGCGACGCCAGCTCGGTGTTGTGAGTGGCGATCAGCGCAGCCGCTCCCTGGTCGCGGACCGCGTGCATCAGCTCGGCGAACACGCCGTCCGCGGTGCCGACGTCGAGGTTGCCGGTCGGCTCGTCGGCGAGCAGCACGCGCGGCGCGTTGGCGAGCGCGCGGGCGATGGCGACGCGCTGCTGCTCGCCGCCGGAGAGCTGGCCGGGGAGGTGGCGCGCGCGCGCCGCCAGGCCGAAGGCGGCGAGCAGCCCGGCGGCGCGGGCCTCGGCGTCGCGCCGGCGCGCGCCCGCGATCATCTGCGGCAGGACGATGTTCTCCAGCGCGGTGAACTCGGCGAGCAGGTGGTGGAACTGATAGACGAAGCCGATCGAGCGGCTGCGGATCTGCGTGCGCTCCGTGTCGCCGAGCGCGCCGGCGTCGCGGCCGTCCACCATCACCATGCCGCCGTCCGGGCGCTCCAGCAGGCCGGCGGTGTGCAGCAGCGTGGACTTGCCGGTGCCGGAGGGGGCGACCAGGGCGACGATCTCGCCGGCGCGCAGCTCCAGGTCGACGCCGCGCAGCACGTCGAGGGCGCCGGCCTCGCTGCGGTAGGTCCGGACGACGCCGCGCAGGGCGAGGGCGGGGGTCACCGGAAGCAAGGCCAGGGCTTTGCCCTGGACCCGCCAGGGGGAGCCCCCCTGGACTGGCTTCCCTTAAGGGATGGGGATCCAAGGGCCCCTGGCCCTTGGCGGAGTTTGAGGCAGAGCCTCAACCTTGCTTGCCTACTCATGCCGCAGCGCCTCGACCGGGTCCGTGCGCGCCGCCCGCCAGCTCGGGTAGAGCGTGGCCAGCAGCGACAGCACCAGCGCCATGACGATGACCTGCGTCACCTCGCGCCAGTCGAGCTTCGCCGGCAGGTGCTCGAGGTAGTAGACCTCGGGGTTGAACAGGTCGGTGCCGGTGATGGACTGCAGCACCAGGCGGATGCGCTCGATGTTGGCGCAGAACACCACGCCGAGCGCGGTGCCGATCAGGGTGCCGGTCACGCCGACCGAGGCGCCGCACATCAGGAAGATGCGCATGATCGCGCCCCGCCCGGCGCCCAGGGTGCGCAGGACGGCGATGTCGCGGGTCTTGTCCTTGACCATCATGATCAGCGAGCTGACCACGTTGAACGCGGCCACCAGGATGATCAGCGTCAGGATCAGGAACATGACGTTCTGCTCGATCTGGATCGCGGCGAAGAAGCTGTTGTTGCTCTGCGTCCAATCCACCACGCGCACAGGGCCTCCCGGTGGCGGCTGCGCGTCCAGCGCCGCGCGGATCGCGCGGGTGACCGGGGTGACACGCTCGGGGTCGGCGACCTTGACCGAGATCTGCGTCGCCTGGCTCGGCTTCTGGAAGAACACCTGGGCGGCGGCGAGCGGGAGGAACACGAAGGTGCTGTCGTAGTCGTTCAGCCCGGCCTGGAAGATCGCCACCACGCGGTAGGCGCGCACGCGGGGCACGGTGCCGAACGCGGTGGCGGCACCATCGGGCGAGACCAGCGTCAGCTTCGAGCCCACCGCCAGGCCGAAGCGCTGGGCGAGCGTCAGGCCGATGGCGATGCCGTCCTCGGCCGGCTTCGCACCCGCGGTCGGAGCAGGCGCGGCGCTGCCTGGAGGCGGCGCGGGAGCCGCCATGCCGGCGCCGAACGCGTCGAGCGAGCCGGCGCGGATGTTGTCGCTGATCTCGTGCAGGCCGCGCAAGTCGGCGCCGCGTATCCCGCGCACCAGGCCGCCCGAGCTGCCGCGGTCTGTGCTCAGCAGCACCTGGCCCTCGACCAGGGGCACGGCGTCCAGCACGCCGGGCACCGCGCGCACCCGGGCGGCGAGCGCGTCGTAGTCGGTGAGCGACGGGCCGGTGGCGTAGATCGACAGGTCGCCGTTCAGGCCGAGGATGCGGCCGAGCAGGTCCGCCTTGAACCCGTTCATCACCGACATGACGATGATCAGCGTCGCCACGCCCAGCGCGATGCCGGCCAGGGAGAAGATCGCGATCACGGACACGAACCGCTCGCCGCGCCGGGCGCGCAGGTAGCGCCCGGCGACGGTCCGCTCGAAGGCGCCGAACATCACGCTGCCCCGGACGCGCCGTCCCGCTTCGCCGCCCCGGCCGCGATCCGCGTCAGCGCGTCCTCCAGCGACAGCTCGCAGCGCTCGCCTTCGGCCACGCCGCGCACCCGGCGCTTCAGCTCCACCGTGCCGGCCTTGGCGCCGCGGGGCCCGACGACGACCTGCCAGGGATGGCCCATCAGGTCGGCGTCCGCGAACTTCGCCCCTGCCCGCTCGTCGCGGTCGTCGTACAGCGCGTCGCCGGCCAGCGCGGCATACGCCCGCTCGCAGATCGCGTCGCAGGCGACGTCGCCCACGCGCAGGTTGAGGATGGCGGCGCGGAACGGGGCCACGCTCTCCGGCCAGACGATGCCCGCGTCGTCGTGGCTGGCCTCGATCAGCGCGCCGACCAGGCGGGAGACGCCGATGCCGTAGGAGCCCATTTCGGGGTGCACCGGCCTGCCGTCCGGCCCGGCCACGGTGAAGCCCATCGGCTGGCTGTACTTGGTGCCGAAGTTGAAGATGTGCCCGACCTCGATGCCCCTGCCCTCGCGCTGGCGCTCCGCAGGGACCTCGGCCCAGGCGGCGGGGTCGTGCATCTCCTCGGTGGCGGCGTAGCGCCCGGTCATGCGGTCGTAGAGCGCGGCCAGCTCGTCCGGCGCGGGATACGCGGGCAGCGCGGAGAAGTCCTCGTGCTCGAAGCCCTGGTCGTAGAACACCTGGCTCTCGCCGGTGGGGGCGAGGATGATGAACTCGTGGCTCAGCGTGCCGCCGATCGGGCCGGTGTCGGCACGCATCGGGATCGCCTGCACGCCGAGGCGCTGGAACGTCCGCAGGTAGGCCAGCATCATGCGGCGGTAGCTCACCACGGCGCCCGCGTGGTCGAGGTCGATGCTGTAGGCGTCCTTCATCAGGAACTCGCGGCCGCGCATCACCCCGAAGCGCGGGCGCACCTCGTCGCGGAACTTCCACTGGACGTGGTACAGGGTCTGCGGCAGCTCCCGGTACGACTTGACCGAGTGGCGCATGATGTCGGTCAGCATCTCCTCGTTGGTCGGCCCGTACAGCAGGTCGCGCTCGTGGCGGTCGCGCACGCGCAGCATCTCCGGGCCGTAGTCGTCGTAGCGGCCGCTCTCGCGCCACAGGTCGGCGGGCTGGATCGTGGGCATCAGCAGTTCCTGCGCGCCGGCGGCGTCCTGCTCCTCGCGCACGATCGCCTCGATGCGGCGCAGCACCCGCAGGCCGGCCGGCAGCCAGGCGTAGATGCCGGCGGCACTCTGCCGCACCAGGCCCGCGCGCAGCATCAGCCGGTGCGAGACGATCTGCGCCTCGGCCGGGTTTTCCTTGAGGGTGGGCACGAGGGAGCGGGACAGGCGCATCGCGGATCCGGTTCGGTGGGGAGGCCGGATGCTACAGGCCGGGCCTTCGTGCCGCCAGGGGCGGTGCCCCGGCGCGCGGACCCTGCGCGTGGCCTGCCGCTTCTCCGGCCCGGAAACGCCTGGCGGGATCGACTCGTGCTCGCCGCCGGCCATGGCCGCCACCTCCGGCCACAACTCTCGGGGCAGGCGGGCCGCAACTGTTCCAGATGACAGGCCAGACCACGTGCAGGCCAGCCGTCGAAGTCAGTATAGAATACAACCTTTGCGTGTATCCAACGTCGGCTTCTTGTATATCGGGGCTCAACTGTTCTCGCCCTGCCCTTGTGACAGCGCAAACATTGTGCACCGCACAACAATGCGCGTTAGGAATATGCCAGTTCTGTCGTTTTGCAGGGTGACAGGTCTGACAAACCTGTTATCAAAGAAACGGCCCGCATGCCGAGCACGCGGGCCAAGTTTGGGGAGGAAACGCCAGTCACACGGTAGGACAAGAAACCCTTGGTCCTGCCGTGATAATCAGCTTCGAGCCGACTGGCCGTCTATGGAAATCGAGACCCCTGCACGGAGTATTCGCGGCACCTGTGTGATATTTGCCGCGGCTCTGTGCAGATCGGGTCCCATCCGCCTACTCGTCGGGCAGAGCCAGCCAGCCATGCCGGAAACTCAGCCAGTCGCTGCTGATGACGGCGTAGCAGCCGAGCCACACCACCCCCGAGATCAGCGTCGTCGCCACCACCTTGCGCAGCAGCAGCGGCCGCTCCGGGGCGCCGCGCCACCCTGTCGCCCCGTCCGCGTCCGCCACCGGCCGCGTGCCGATCGGCAGCACGGCGAACAGCACCGTCCACCAGATCAGCGAGTACAGCACGCAGCCGGTGAACCAGCCCACCCGCTCAGACCCTGAGCAGGTGCACGTCCACCAGCGGCCGCTTCTGCAGCCTGCGGCCCAGCGCGCGGCGCAGCGCCGATTTCGCGGCGTCGAGCAGCGGCTCGTCGTCGCGGCGCAGCGCCAGCGGCAGTCCCTCCAGGGCGGACACGAACTCGCGCCCGATGCGAATAGCCTCCGGCTCGTCCGGCTCGAACAGGCCGGGCGCCGTGACCTTCGGCGTGCCGCGCACGTGCCCGTCGGCGTCGACCGCGATCGAGGCGATCACCATGCCGTTGAACAGCATCCGCCGCCGCGCCGTCAGCACGCCGCCGTTGATCGGCACCAGGCGGTTGCCGTCCAGCGCCAGCCGCCCGACCGTCGCCGAGTCCGTGACCTCCGGCCGGTTGCCCGACAGGCTGAGCAGGTCGCCGTCCTCCAGCAGGAACGGGGTCGCGCCCGCCTCCTGCGCGAGTGCCGCGTGCGACGACATGTGCCGCCACTCGCCGTGCACCGGCACGGAGAAGCGCGGCCGCACCAGCTGGTACATCCGGCGCAGCTCGTCGCGCGCCGGGTGCCCGGACACGTGCACCAGGTGGTCCTCGGCGGTGATGATCCGCACGCCGCGGCGCACCAGGTTGTCCTGCACCGTGCCGATCGCGCGCTCGTTGCCGGGGATGGTGCGGCTGCTGAACACCACGGTGTCGCCCGGGCCCATCGCGATGTTGGGGTGCGTGTCCATGGCGATGCGGGCCAGGGCGGAGCGCGGCTCGCCCTGGGAGCCGGTCACCATCATCAGCAGGTTCTCGTCCGGCACCGTGCCGGCCTGATCCTCCGGCACGAACTCCGGGATGCCGCGCAGGTAGCCGGTCTCGCGCGCCGACTGGTCGAGGTTGCGCAAGGAGCGCCCCACCATCGCCACGGAACGGCCGGCGGCGCGGGCGGCCAGCGCGATCGTCTCGACGCGGGCCACGTTGCTCGCGAAGCAGGTCACCGCGACCCGGCCCTGCAGGCTGCGGATCAGCCCGGCCATCGAGCGGCGCACGTCCGCCTCGGAGCCGGAGTGGCCCTCGACCAGCGCGTTGGTGCTGTCGCATACGATCGCCAGCACGCCGGCGTCGCCGAGCGCCTGGAGCGCCGCCTCGTCCGTGGGGGGGCCGACCATCGGGTTGGCGTCGAGCTTCCAGTCGCCGGTGTGCAGCACCACCCCGTGGGGTGTGCGGATCACCAGCGCCTGCGCCTCCGGGATGGAGTGCGCCACCGAGATGAACTGCAGCGAGAACGGCGCCAGCTCGAAGGAGCCGCCCGGCGGGATCACATGGATCCTCACCTGGTTGACCAGCTGCGCCTCGCCCAGCTTGCGGCGCAGCACGGACGCCGCGAACGGCGTGGCGTACACGGGGCACTGCAGCTGGCGCCACAGGTGCGCCACCGCGCCGATGTGGTCCTCGTGCGCGTGGGTGATCACCAGGCCCACGAGCTTGTCGCGCCGCTCGGCGATGAAGCTCGGGTCGGGCATCATCACCTCGACCTCGGGCATCTCCGAGCCGCCGAAGCCGATGCCGCAGTCGACCGCCAGCCAGCTGCCGTTGCACCGGTACAAATTCAGGTTCATGCCGATCTCGCCCGTCCCGCCCAGGGGCAGGAAGGCTAGGTCAGCGCTCATCGCGTTCATTAATCGCCTTCTGTCAGTCTTGTTCTGTCACGAGACAATGTGGGGGTTGGGTTGCGCTGCGCCAACAGGCGAAGTCCGTCAAGGGTGAGATCGGGGTCGATGCGTTCCATCACCGTGGTCCCCTCGGAGAACAGTGGCGCCAGCCCCCCGGTGGCGATGACCTTCAGCGAGCGGTCGAACTCGCCCTTGATCCGGGCGACGAGGCCCTCGATCAGGCCGACGTAGCCCCAGTAGATGCCCGACTGCATGGCCGGGATGGTCGAGCGCCCGATCACCGCCTGCGGCCGGCCGATGCCGATCCGCGGCAGCTTGGCGGCGGCCTGGTGCAGCGCCTCGATCGATAAGTTGATGCCCGGCGCGATCACCCCGCCCACGTAGCCGCCGTCGCCCTCCACCACGTCGAAGGTGGTCGCGGTGCCGAAGTCGATCACCATCAGCGGGCCGCGGTAGCGCTCGTGCGCTGCCAGCGCGTTGACCAGGCGGTCGGCGCCCACCTCGGACGGGGTGTCGACGCGGATCTCGAAGCCCCAGTGCAGCGTCGAGCGCGCGATCAGCGGCTCCACCTCGAACCACTCGCGGCACAGCCGGCGCAGGTGGTACAGCGCGGCCGGGACCACGGTGCCGATCACCGCGGTGCAGACCTCGCCGGGAGGGATGCCGCGCAGCGCGAGCAGCGCCATCAGCCACACGGCATACTCGTCCGAGGTGCGCTGCGCCTCGGTCGCGATGCGGAAGTTGCCGACCCAGCGGGTTCCGTCATGGACCGCGAACACGATGTTGGTGTTGCCGGCGTCGATGACGAGAAGCATGGGTCAGGCCAGCAAGGCCAGGGCTCTGCCCTGGACCCGCCAGGGCGAGCCGCCCTGGACCGGCACACACAAGAAAGAACGGGACGTGCCGCCGGCCCAGGTCGAGGTTTCCAAAGGCGAGCCTTTGGCGGGGTCCTCGCCTTCAAGCATTGGGGGCAGAGCCCCTGGCCTTCCTTGCTTCCTCATCCAAACAGCGCCTTGGCTGCCGTCTCCGCCGCCTGCACGACGGGTGCCGGCACCAGGAAGAACAGGAAGGTGAACAGCCCGCCCACGACGGCCACGAACGAGAGCGACGGCGCGCGGGGGTCGAACGCCTCCTCGGCCTCGTCGAAGTACATCACCTTCACGACGCGCAGGTAGTAGTACAGCCCGATCACGCTGGTCAGCACGCCGATCACCGCCAGCGTCCACAGCCCGGACTGCACCGCGGCCTGGAACACGAACAGCTTGCCGAAGAACCCCGACATCGGCGGCACGCCCGCCATGGAGAACATCAGCACCGCCAGCACCAGCGCCAGCACGGGGTCGGTCTTGGCCAGGCCGCCGAGGTCGGCGATGCGCTCCAGGGCGTGGCCGCGGCGGCGCATCGCCACGATGCAGGCGAAGGTGCCGGCGTTCATGAACACGTAGGTCACCAGGTAGATCAGCGTGCCGCGGATGCCCGCCTCGGAGCCCGCCGCCAAGCCGATCAGCGCGTAGCCCATGTGGCCGATGGAGGAGTAGGCCATCAGGCGCTTGATGCTGGTCTGGCCGATGGCGGCGAGGCTGCCCAGGATCATCGAGCAGATCGCCACCAGGATGATGAGCTGCTGCCAGTCGTGCAGCACGTGGCCGAAGGGGACCACCATCGCGCGCAGCAGCACGGCGAAGGGCGCGACCTTGGGCGCGGTGCTCATGAAGGCGGTGACCGGGGTGGGCGCGCCCTCGTAGACGTCGGGGGTCCACATGTGGAACGGCACCGCGGACAGCTTGAACGCGAGGCCGGCGACGATGAACACGATGCCGATCACGAGGCCGGTCGACGTGCCGCCCGGCGCCGCGACCGCCTGGGCGATCAGCGAGAACTCCATGGTTCCGGAGAAGCCGTAGCAGAGCGAGATGCCGTAGAGCAGCAGGCCGGACGCCAGAGCGCTGAGCACGAAGTACTTGAGGCCGGCCTCGGAGGAACGGACGTCGTCGCGGGCGAAGGAGCACAGCACGTAGATCGCGAGGCTCTGCAGCTCCAGGCCCATGTAGAGGGTCATCAGGCTCGCGGCCTGCGCCATGACCAGCATGCCGATGGTGGAGAACACCACCAGCAGCGGGAACTCGAAGCGGGCGATCTCCTGCTTCTCGTTGTAGTCCAGCGCCAGGATCGTGGTCAGCGCGGCGCCGGCGAGGATCAGCACCTGGGCGAAGCGGCTGAACGCGTCCGAGACGATCAGCCCGCCATACGCGACCCCGTCGGGCGACTGCACAACCAGCCCCGCCGTGACCAGCAGGGCGGCGAGCACGAGCATGGTGCAGGCCAGCGCGGAATCTCGCGGCCTCGTCACGCCGTAGATCAGGATCAGCAGGCCCAGCAGCGCGAGCACGATCTCGGGCAGGGCGAGAACCCAGTGCGACAGCCCGGTGATCGACGGGCCGGCTGGGGCGAGCGGCTGGCCCGCGATCAGGCCCGGGGCGGAGGGGGTGGCCGGGTTCATCGGGCCGGCTCCGCCGAGGGGGTTGGGCTCGCGGCCGCCGCGGAGGCGGGCCCGGCGTCGGCAAGGTGGACGGTGGACGGCAGGCCGAGGGCAGCCTCGTGGCGGGCGACCACGGAGTCCACGGTGGCGCCGAAGAACTGCGTGAAGCTGCTCGGGTAGATCCCCATCCACAGCGTCAGCACGATGAGCGGGGCGAAGATGCCGACCTCGCGCGGCGACAGGTCGAGCAGCCCGCGCAGGTCGTCGCGCGTCAGCCGGCCGAAGATCACGCGGCGGTAGAGGTAGAGGCCGTAGACCGCGCCGAGCACCATGCCGAAGGAGCCGAGCAGCGCCAGCCACAGGCTGACCTGGAAGGCGCCGACGAGGACCAGGAACTCGCCGACGAAGCCGGACGTGCCGGGCAGGCCGATGTTGCCCATGGTGAACACCATGAACACGGCGGCGTACAGCGGCATTGTGATGGCCAAGCCGCCGTAGCGGGCAATCTCGCGGGTGTGCAGCCGGTCGTAGACCACGCCGACGCAGAGGAACATCGCCGCCGAGATGATGCCGTGGCTGAGCATGAGGAACAGCGCCCCCTGCATCCCCTGCACATCGAAGGTGAAGATGCCGATCACGACCACGCCCATGTGGGCAATCGAGGAGTAGGCGATCAGCTTCTTCATGTCGGTCTGCGCGAAGGCGACCAGCGAGGTGTAGATCACCGCGACCACGGCCAGCGCGTACATCAGCGGCGCGAACTGCTGAGACGCCTGCGGCAGCATCGGCACCGAGAAGCGCAGGAACCCGTAGGCGCCCATCTTGAGCAGCACGCCCGCCAGGATCACCGAGCCGGCAGTCGGCGCCTCCACGTGGGCGTCGGGCAGCCAAGTGTGGACCGGCCACATCGGCACCTTCACCGCGAAGGAGGCCAGGAAGGCAAGGAACAGCCAGAACTGCATGCGCGGCGTGAAGCTGGTCGCCATCAGCGTCGGGATGTCGGTGGTGCCGGCGACGTACCACATGGCGAGCAGCGCCAGCAGCATCAGCACGGAGCCCGCGAAGGTATAGAGGAAGAACTTGAACGACGCGTAGACGCGGTGGGTGCCGCCCCAGACGCCGATGATCAGGTACATCGGGATCAGCACGCCCTCGAAGAACATGTAGAATACGACGAAGTCCATCGCCGAGAACATGCCGACCATCATGGTCTCGAGCACGAGGAACGCGATCATGTATTCGCGCACCCGGAAGTGCACGGACTCCCAGCTCGCCAGGATGCAGATCGGAGTCAGCGCCGTCGACAGCAGCACGAACAGCACGCTGATGCCGTCCACGCCCATCGCGTAGCCGACGCGGAACTCGGGCAGCCACTCGTGGCGCTCGGTGAACTGGAACCCGGCCTGCGACGTGTCGAAGCGCGCCCACAGCACGAGGGAGACCACGAACACCACGAGGCTGGTCCACAGCGCGGCCCAGCGCGCGTTCGAGGCGACGACCTCCTCGGTGCCGCGCACGGACATGATGAAGACGCAGCCGACCAGGGGCAGGAAGGTGACGAGGGAGAGGATCGGGAAGCCGGCGGCGTTCATCATCTCACCGGAACAGGAGGAAGATGCTGACCAGGCCGACGAGGCCGATCAGCATGGTGAAGGCATAGACCGCGATCGAGCCGGTCTGGATCCGCACCACCTGGCGCGATCCGTCCGTGGTCAGGAGCGCGATGCCGTTGGGCAGGCCGTCGATGATCCGCTCGTCGCCGACGTGCCAGAACTCGCGGGCCAGCCACTTCGCCGGGCGCACGAAGATCGCGTCGTACAGCTCGTCGAAATACCACTTGTTGAGCAGGAACAGGTACAGCGGGCGGAGCCGCGTCGCGAGCACGGCCGGCAGCGCCGGTCGCGCCATGTAGAGGACGTAGGCCAGCGCGATGCCGCCCAGCCCCATCACCGTGGGCAGCAGGGCGATCGGCGCGGGCACGTGCTCCGCCGACAGCAGCACGTTGTTGTTGGGTCCGGAGAAGATCGCGCCGCGCCAGAACCAGCCCTGGTCCTCGCCGATGAACAGCGACTTGAGCAGCACGCCCGCGAGCACGGCACCGACGGAGAGCAGCACGAGCGGGCCCCACATCCAGGGCGGGCTCTCATGGGCATGGGCGAGCTTGTCCGGGTCGTGCGCGCGGCCGTGGAAGGTCAGGATCAGCAGGCGCCACGAGTAGAACGCGGTGAGGAACGCGGCGATGGTGCCGAGCGCGAAGGCATACAGCCCGACGCCGGTGCCCGCGGCCCAGGCACTCTCCAGGATCGCGTCCTTCGACCAGTAGCCGGCGAACGGGTAGATGCCGCCCAGCGCCAGGCTGCCCGCCCACATGCAGACGTAGGTGATAGGGATCTTCCGCCACAGCCCGCCCATGCGGAACATGTCCTGCTCGTCGTGCATGGCGTGGATCACCGAGCCCGCGCACAGGAACAGCAGCGCCTTGAAGAAGGCGTGGGTGAAGAGGTGGAACATCGACGCCTGGAACGCGCCCACGCCGGCGGCCATGAACATGTAGCCGAGCTGCGAGCACGTGGAGTAGGCGATGACCCGCTTGATGTCGGGCTGCACGAGGGCGATCGTCGCCGCGAAGAAGCAGGTCGTGCCGCCGATCACCGTGACCATCGCCAGCGCGCCCGGCGCGAACTCCAGGATCGGCGACATCCTGCTGACCAGGAACACGCCGGCCGTGACCATCGTCGCCGCGTGGATCAGGGCGGAGACCGGCGTCGGCCCCTCCATCGCGTCCGGCAGCCAGGTGTGGAGGAAGATCTGCGCCGACTTGCCCATGGCGCCGACGAACAGCAGCACGCCGATCACCTCGAACGCCCGCCATTGGGTGCCGAACACCTGATAGGTGTCGGCGACATGGTCCTGCACGTGGGCGAAGATCGTCGGGAAGTCGATCGCGCCGAACAGCAGGAACACCAGGGCGATGCCGACCGCGAACGAGAGGTCGCCGACGCGGTTGACCACCATCGCCTTGATCGCCGCGGCGTTGGCCGAGGGGCGGTCGTACCAGTAGCCGATCAGCAGGTAGCTCGCGAGGCCCACGCCCTCCCAGCCGAAGAACAGCTGCAGCAGGTTGTCGGCGCTGACGAGCGCCAGCATCGCGAAGGAGAACAGGGACAGGTAGGAGAAGAACCGGTAGGTCGGCTGCTGCTCGTGGCCCATGTAGCCGACGCTGTAGACGTGCACGAGGGTCGCGACCGCCGTGACCATCGCCACCATCGACACCGACAGCGTGTCGCGGTGCAGGTCCCAGCCGACCTGGAAGGTGCCGACGTCCATCCAGGTGGCGATCGACAGCGCCCCTGGCACGCCGCCGTGCCAGACGTAGTCCACCCAGTTCAGCGTGCCGCACACGGCGGCCAGCGCCATCAGCAGGATCGTCGCCGCCTGGGCCGCCCTGTCGCCGATGGCCCGCCCGAGCAGCCCCGCGACCAGCGCGCCGAGCAGGGGGGCGAAGACGGCGGTCGCATACAGCATCCTCAGCCCTTCATCAGGTTCACGTCCTCGACCTGGATCGAGCCGCGGTTGCGGAAGTAGACCACCACGATCGCGAGCCCGATCGCGGCCTCCGCCGCAGCCACGGTGAGCACGAACATCGCCAGGATCTGCCCGGCGAGGTCGCCCAGCGCGGCCGAGAACGCCACCAGGTTGAGGTTCACCGACAGCAGGATCAGCTCGATCGACATTAGGATGACGATGACGTTCTTGCGGTTCAGGAAGATGCCGAAGATGCCCAGCACCAGCAGGATCGCGCCGACCGCGAGGTAGTGGCCCAGGCTTACCGCGAGCATGTGACCGCCCTCATGTGTGGCCCCCGTGCGCGTCCTGGTCCGCCGCGACGCCGGCCGGCGTCGGGTGCTGGCCGTGCGCGTCCGGCCCACCGGCCTCCAGCAGCGCCGGCTCCGGCTGCGGCCGCAGGATGCCCTGCCCGACGCCCTGGCGAAGCGGCACGCGCACCATCGACAGCGTCAGCGCCGGGCTGCGCGCCTGCTGGCGGGCGAGGTCCTGGTGGCGCGACGCGTTGCGCTCGCGCAGCGTCAGCACGATCGCCCCCATCATCGCCACCAGCAGGATCAGCCCCGAGATCTGGAACAGCAGCGCGTAGTCCGTGTACAGCACCCGCCCGATCGCCGCCGTGTTCGACACGCCCGCGGGCGTGGCAGACAGCCGTAGCACCGCGTTGGCCGGCGAGACGCGCCAGCCGGTCAGGAACACCGCCAGCTCAACGAACAGCACCAGCCCGACGGCAGCGCCGACCGGGGCGTATCGCTGGAACCCCTCGCGCAGCTCGGAGAAGTTCACGTCGAGCATCATGACGACGAACAGGAACAGCACCGCGACCGCGCCGACGTAGACAATCACCAGGATGAAGGCGAGGAACTCGGCACCCGCCAGCAGGAACAGCCCGGCCGCGTTGAAGAACGCCAGGATCAGGAACAGGACCGAGTGCACGGGGTTGCGCGAGGCGACCACGCCCACCGCCGAGCCCAGCAGGACAGCGGCGAATACGTACCAGAACAAGGTGGCGATCAACGCGGCAGCCCCTCGGCTAGGCATCCCATGGGAGCCAAGGTCAGCAAGCAAGCCTGGGCTCCGCCCAGACCCGCCAGGGGCGAGCCGCCCCTGGACCGGCTTTCTTTAAGTATAGGATTCCAAAGGCGCTGCCTTTGGCGGGGTCCAGGGGCAGAGCCCCTGGCCTTCCTTGCCTCGCCAACAAGGCCCGCCGGCGTCATCTCAGCGGTACGGCGCATCGAGTTCGAGCCGGCGCGCCAGCTCGACTTCCCAGCGATCGCCGTTGGCGAGCAGCTTGCCCTTGTCATACAGCAGCTCCTCGCGCGTCTCGGTGGCGAACTCGAGGTTCGGACCCTCCACGATCGCGTCCACTGGGCAGGACTCCTCGCACAACCCGCAGTAGATGCACTTGGTCATGTCGATGTCGTAGCGCGTGGTGCGGCGGCTGCCGTCGCCGCGCGGCTCGGCCTCGATGGTGATCGCCAGCGCCGGGCACACCGCCTCGCACAGCTTGCACGCGATGCAGCGCTCCTCGCCGTTCGGATACCGGCGCAACGCGTGCTCGCCCTTGTAGCGGGGGCTCAGCGGGTTCTTCTCGTAGGGGTAGTTGATGGTCGCCTTGGGCTTGAACATGTAGCTCAGCGTCAGCCCCATGCCGGTGAGCAGCTCGCCCAGCAGGAAGCTCCGCGCGGTGCGATCCAGAAACGCCATCTCCAACCCCTAACACACGCAGGCGGAATTTACCCCGCGGCGCAGCATACAGCAAGCAAGGCCATACCTGGACCTGCCCCTTCCCCGAGATGGGGGCGGGCCGCCCCCAGACCGGCATAAACAATTCTCAAAAGCGCCGGTCCAGGGCGGCTCGCCCTGG
Source organism: uncultured Acetobacteraceae bacterium (assembly GCA_964236585.1). Taxonomy (GTDB): domain Bacteria; phylum Pseudomonadota; class Alphaproteobacteria; order Acetobacterales; family Acetobacteraceae; genus CAXSEF01. The sequence continues at coordinate 31,475 of CAXSFE010000008.1, read as the reverse complement.
CAGGGTCCAGGGGCAGTGCCCCTGGCCTTCCTCAGACCCCGTCCGGCAGCCACCCCATCGCCATCAGCACGCTCGCCGTCAGCACCAGCCAGAACAGCGACAGCGGCAGGAACACCTTCCAGCCCAGGCGCATCAGCTGGTCGTAGCGGAAGCGCGGGAAGGTGGCGCGCACCCAGACGAACATGAACATGACGAAGGCGATCTTGAGCAGGAACCACACCGTGCCCGGGATCCAGGTGAACGGCGCGATCCCGAACGGCGCCTGCCACCCGCCCATGAACAGGATCGAGGTCATGGCGCTCATCAGGAACATGTTGGCGTACTCGCCCAGGAAGAACAGGCCGTACGACATCGAGCTGTACTCGACCATGAAGCCGGCGACGATCTCGCTCTCGCCCTCGGCCAGGTCGAACGGCGCGCGGTTGGTCTCCGCCAGCGCCGAGATGAAGAACACCACGAACATCGGCAGCAGCGGGATGCAGAACCAGACGTGGCGCTGGGCTCGGACGATGTCGTTGAGGTTGAGGCTGCCCACGCACAGCAGCACGCACACGATCACGAGGCCGATGGACACCTCGTAGCTGACCATCTGCGCCGCGGAGCGCAGCGCACCGAGGAACGCGTATTTCGAGTTGCTGGCCCAGCCGGCGATGATGATGCCGTACACGCCCAGCGAGCTGATCGCGAACAGGTAGAGCACGCCCACGTTGATGTCGGCGATCGCCCAGCCGTCGCCCATCGGGATCACCGCCCAGGCGATCATCGCCAGCACGAAGGTCAGCACCGGGGCCATCAGGAACAGCACGCGGTTGGCGCCCGTGGGCACCACCGTCTCCTTCATCATCATCTTGAGCGCGTCGGCGAACGGCTGCATGAGGCCGAACGGTCCGACCACGTTGGGCCCGACGCGGAGCTGCATGGCCGCGAGGATCTTGCGCTCCGCGTAGGTCATGTAGGCGACGGAGATCAGCAGCGGCACCATGATCGCCAGCGTCTCCGCCAGCGTCAGCACGAAATGGCCGCCCATCGTGTCGTAGAAGAAGTGCGTCACCGGATCACTCCGCCGCCTGCAGCATCGCCGCGTGCGCCGGGCGGCTCAGTTCCTCGGTGCACTCGGCCATGGTGGCGCTGGCCCGGCTGATCGGGTCGGTCTGGTAGTAGTCGGCGATCGCCGGCACGAACGGCGCGGCGCCGACCGCGCGCGGGTCGCCGGCCGGGCCGCCGCGCCCGGAGGCGCCGAAGCGCGGCAGGCCCTCGCGGGAGAACACCGGGTTGACCGCGGCCAGGCGGTCGCGGACCGCGTCGAGGTCGTCGTACGGCAGCGCGTGGCCGGCCACCTCGCTGAACGCGCGCAGGATGCGCCAGTCCTCGCGGGCGTCTCCCGGTGGGAACACCGAGCGCAGGCCGCGCTGCACCCGGCCCTCGGTGTTGACCCAGGTGCCCGGCTTCTCGACGTAGGCGGCGCCCGGCAGGATCACGTCGGCGCGCGCGGCACCCCGGTCGCCGTGGTGGCCCTGGTAGACCACGAAGGTGTCCGCCCCGATCCGCGCCGTGTCGAACTCGTCGGCACCCAGCAGCCACAGCAGGTCCACGCCGCCGCCCATCATGCCCGCGAGGTCCAGCCCGCCCTCCCCCGGCACGAAGCCGAGGTCGAGCGCGCCGACCCGCGCGGCTGCGGTGTGCAGCACGTTGAAGCCGTGCCAGTCCGCCTCGAGCGCGCCCACCGCGCCCGCCAGCGACCAGCACGCCGCCAGCACCGCCGTCCCGTCCGGACGCGCCAGGGCCCCCTGCCCCACCACGATCATCGGCCGCTTGGCGGTCAGCAGGGCGTTGGCGAACACGCCGGCCCCGTCCGCCTGCGAGGCGTCCGTCACCGAGGCCAGCGCCTGCGGCCCGTCGCCGAGCCAGGTCACCGGGTATGTCAGGTCCCAGCGCGCACCGATCGCGCCGATCGCCAGCCCGCCGGCCAGGTAGCGCTTGCGGATGCGCGCGTTCAGGATCGGCGCCTCGTGGCGCGGGTTGGTGCCGACGAGGAGGATGGCGTCCGCCTCCTCGATGCCGCCGATCGTCGTGTTGAAGGTGTAGAACTCGCGGCGCGAGGCATCCAGCGCCGCCCCGTCCTGCCGGCAGTCCAGGTTCGCCGAGCCCAGCGCGCCCATCAGGTCGCGCAACGCCACCATGCTCTCCGCGTCGCACAGGTCGCCCGCGATCGCACCGATCCTGGGCCCGGGCAGGCCCTCGAGCCTGCGCCCGATGGTGGCGAACGCCTCCGCCCAGCTCGCCGGCTTGAGCGTGCCGTCGCGGCGCACCCACGCCCGGTCCAGCCGGCGGCGCTTCAGCCCGTCGATCGAGTGGCGGCTCTTGTCGGCCAGCCACTCCTCGTTCACCGCGTCGTTGGTGCGCGGCAGGATGCGCAGCACCTCCGGCCCGCGCGCGTCGATGCGGATCGCCGAGCCCACCGCGTCGAGCACGTCCACCCCGTCGGCGTGCATCAGCTCCCACGGCCGCGCCACGAACGCGTACGGCTTGGACGTCAGCGCGCCGACCGGGCAGATGTCGACCAGGTTGCCGCTCAGCTCGGAGGTCAGCGCCTTCTCGACATAGGTGCCGATCTCCATGCCCTCGCCGCGCGAGGTCGCGCCCAGCTCCGGCACGCCCGCGATCTCGGTGGCGAAGCGGACGCAGCGCGTGCACTGGATGCAGCGGGTCATGATCGTCTTGACGATCGGCCCGAGATACTTGTCCTTCACCACGCGCTTGTCCTCGGCGTAGCGCGAGTGGTCGCCGCCGTAGGAATACGCCTGGTCCTGCAGGTCGCACTCGCCGCCCTGGTCGCAGATCGGGCAGTCGAGCGGGTGGTTGATGAGCAGGAACTCCATCACGCCGCGGCGCGCCCTGCGCACCATCTCGCTGTCGGTGTGCACGACCATGCCCTCGGCGGCCGGGTAGGCGCAGGAGGCCACCGGCTTGGGCGCCTTCTCCACCTCGACCAGGCACATCCGGCAGTTGCCGGCGACCGACAGGCGTTCGTGGTAGCAGAACTTCGGGATCTCCTTGCCGGCCTGCTCGCAGGCCTGCAGCACGGAGCTGCCGTTGGGGACCTCGACCTCGGTCCCGTCGATCGTGAGCTTGGTCATCGCGTCGCCCCACAGAAGAAAGGCCAGGGCTCTGCCCTGGACCCGCCAAAGGCCAAGCCTTTGGAAACCTCGACTCTAGTCCTGCGGCACACGGCCGCGGCCGGTGCACCCAACGGAGGCCGGTCCAGGGGCGGCTCGCCCCTGGCGGGTCCGGGCAGAGCCCGGCCTTCCTTCACTCCGCCGCGATCGGCAGGTTCGCCGGCGTCGCCGCGATCCTCGGCTGCGCCGCCCGTGCCTTGCGCGCCGCGATGCGCTCCTCGATCACCGGGCGGAAGTTGCGGATCAGCCCCTGCACCGGCCACGCCGCGCCGTCGGCGAGCGCGCAGATGGTGTGGCCCTCGATCTGGCGGCTGACCTGGTCGAGCATGTCGATCTCCTCGACCTCGGCGCGCCCGTCGACCATGCGGTCGAGGATGCGCATCATCCAGCCCGTGCCCTCGCGGCAGGGCGTGCACTGCCCGCAGGTCTCGTGCTTGTAGAAGTGCGCGAGGTTGGCGATGCACTTGATCACGTCCGTGGACCTGTCGAGCACGATCACCGCCGCGGTGCCCAGCGCGCTCTTCGCATCGCGCAGGCTGTCGAAGTCCATCAGCACGTCGTCGCACGCGTCCGCCGCGAGGATCGGCGTCGACGAGCCGCCAGGAATCACGCCGAGCAGGTTGTCCCAGCCGCCGCGCACGCCGCCGCAGTGCTTGTCGATCAGCTCGCGGAGCGGGATGCTCATCTCCTCCTCGACATTGCACGGCTTGTTCACGTGCCCCGAGATCGAGAAGATCTTGGTCCCCGTGTTCTTCGGCCGGCCAAACGAGGAGAACCAGGCGGCGCCGCGGCGCAGGATCTCCGGCGCGGTGGCGATGGTCTCGACGTTGTTGACCGTGGACGGGCAGCCATAGAGCCCGACGGCGGCGGGGAATGGCGGCTTGAGGCGCGGCAAGCCCTTCTTGCCCTCAAGGCTCTCGATGAGCGCGGTCTCCTCGCCGCAGATGTAGGCGCCGGCGCCGCGATGAAGGAATACGTCGCAGTCCCAGCCCGAGCCGCAGGCATTCTTCCCGATCAGCCCGGCGGCATACGCCTCATCGATCGCGACCTGCAGGTTCAGGTGCTCGTTGTAGTACTCGCCGCGGATGTAGATGTAGGCCGCGTGCGCCCCGATCGCGAAGGCGCCGAGCAGGCAGCCCTCGACCAGCTTGTGCGGGTCGTGGCGCATGATCTCGCGGTCCTTGCAGGTGCCCGGCTCGCTCTCGTCGGCGTTGACCACGAGGTAGTGCGGGCGCCCGTCGGACTGCTTCGGCATGAACGACCACTTCATGCCGGTCGGGAAGCCGGCGCCGCCGCGGCCGCGCAGGCCGGACGCCTTCATCTCGTCGATGATCGCGTCGCGCCCGCGCGCCAGGATCGCGGCCGTGCCGTCCCAGTCGCCGCGCTTCTGCGCACCTGCCAGGTGCCAGTCGTGCAGCCCGTAGAGGTTGGTGAAGACGCGGTCGCGATCGTTCAGCATCAGCCGACTTCCTTCCCGTGCGGGGTCCGCGATCCCCCGCCGTCATAGCCCTCGCCCGTCAGTTCCAGCAGCACGCGCGGCCCGCCCTCGGGCGCGGAGCCCTGGCGGCCGATCATGGAGCCGGCGGGCGGCGGTGCCTCGCCCCGCTTGAGCGACTGCAGCAGCGCCTCCGTCAGCTCGCCGGTCAGGTCCTCGTAGTAGTCGTCGTTGACCTGCAGGATCGGCGCGTTGGCGCAGCCGCCAAGGCACTCCACCGAGGTCAGGGTGAACAGCCCGTCGGCGCTGCTCTCGCCGAAGCCGCCCATCCCGCCGACGCGCTTGCACGCCTCCGTCACATCGTCCGAGCCGCGCAGCCAGCAAGGGGCGGTGGTGCATACCTGCAGGTGGTACTTGCCGACCGGCGTGGTGTTGAACATCAGGTAGAAGGTCGCGACCTCGTACACCCGGATCGGCGCCATGCCGAGGCGGGCGGCCACCGCGTCCATCGCCACGCGCGGCACCCAGCCGGAGCCGGTCTGGCGGCGCATCTGCCCCTGCACCTCGTAGAGCAGCGGGATCACGCCGCTGGCCTGCCGCCCCTCGGGGTACTTCGCCAGGATCAGCGCGATCGCCGCCTCGCTCTGCGCGTCGAAGGCGAAGCTGTCCGGCTCGCCGCGGTGCGGCCCAGGCGCGCCGCCGCCCATCACCTCGGCGGAGAACGCGCCGAGCGCCGGCTGCGGCCCGCCCTCGCCCGGCAGCCCGGTGGCCAGCCCGCCCAGCGCCGGTCCGCGCAGTCCCTCGGCGGTGATCGTGGCGCCGCCCGGTGCGCCGACCGGCACGGCCGCCTGCTCGCGCCCGCCGGTCGGTGCGGCGTTGTCGCCGCCCGAGAAGCTGCCCTCGGTGCGCGGCGCCCCCGGCCCGCGCGGCGCACCGACTCCCCCGCCGCTCATCAGCGGTCGATCTCGCCGAACACCAGGTCGAGCGACCCGATGCAGGCGACGGCGTCGGCAAGCATGTGCCGCTTGCTCATGAATTCCAGCGCCTGGAGGTGCGAGAACCCGGTCGGGCGGATCTTGCAGCGGTACGGCCGGTTGGAGCCGTCGGCCACGAGGTAGACGCCGAACTCGCCCTTGGGGCTCTCCGTCGCGGTGTAGGTGGCGCCCTTGGGCACGTGGTAGCCTTCCGTGTACAGCTTGAAGTGGTGGATAAGCGCCTCCATCGAGCGCTTCATGTCCTCGCGCTTCGGCGGCGTGATCTTGTGGTCCTGCACCTTGATCGGGCCGGGCCGCATATGGTCCAGGCACTGGCGCACGATGCGCACGCTCTCGCGCATCTCCTCGATGCGCACGAGGTAGCGGTCGTAGCAGTCCCCGTTGCGCGCCACGGGGATGTCGAACTCGACCTCCGCGTACTTGTCGTAGGGCTGGGTGCGGCGCAGGTCCCAGGGCAGCCCCGACGCGCGCAGGCATGGCCCGGAGAAACCCCAGGCCAGCGCCTGCTCGGCCGTCATGATGCCGATGTCCACGGTCCGCTGCTTCCAAATCCGGTTGGCGGTCAGCAGGCCCGCGAGGTCGTCAACGAACTTCGGGAAGCTCTCGCACCACTCCGCGATCCGGTCCGCGAGCCCGGCCGGCATGTCCTTGGCCACGCCGCCCGGCCGGAAATAGTTGGCGTGCATGCGCGCGCCAGAAACCTGCTCGTAGAACTCCATCAACTTCTCGCGCTCCTCGTGGCCCCAGAGCACCGGGGTGAGGGCGCCGACGTCGAGCGCGTAGGTCGTGATGTTGAGCAGATGGTTCAGCACCCGGGTGATCTCGGCGAACATGGTGCGGATCCACTGCGCCCGCTCCGGCGCCTGCACCCCCAGCAGCTTCTCCACGCCGAGCGCGAAGGTGTGCTCCATGCACATCGGCGAGACGTAATCCAGACGGTCGAAGTACGGCAGCGCCTGCAGGTAGGTCTTGTACTCGATCAGCTTCTCGGTGCCGCGGTGCAGCAGCCCGATATGCGGGTCGGCGCGTTCCACCACCTCGCCGTCCATCTCCACGACGAGGCGCAGCACGCCGTGCGCGGCGGGGTGCTGCGGCCCGAAGTTCATCGCGTGGCTGTCGATCTCCACGGTCTTGCTGGTCCGCCCGGCCTGCGCGTTCGGCGCAGTGACCTCCGGCACGCCCGGAACCTCGACGACTGCACTCATGGCTTGGCTCCCCCAGGCGCCGGCAGCGGCGAGAGGCCCGGCGCCGCAGCCGAAGCCGACACCCCCTGCCGCGCCACGTGCGCCTTCTCGTCGCCCGGGAGCGTGACCATGCCCTCCCACGGCGAGATGAAATCGAAATTGCGGAAATCCTGCGTCAGGCGCACCCGCTCGTTGACCACCTGCTTGCGCTCCTCGTCGTAGCGGACCTCGACGTGGCCGGTCAGCGGGAAGTCCTTGCGCAGCGGGTGCCCTTCGAAGCCGTAGTCGGTGAGGATGCGCCTGTGGTCCGGCTGCCCCGCGAACAGGATGCCGAACAGGTCCCAGGCCTCGCGCTCCCACCAGGTCGCCGACGGCCAGATCTCGTGCACCGACGGCACCATCGAGGTCTCGTCGGTGCGCACGACCACCCGCACGCGCTGGTTCAGCGACACCGACAGCAGGTTGTAGACGACGTCGAAGCGCTCCTCGCGCTCCGGCCAGTCCACGCCGCAGATGTCCATGCACTGCTCGAAGGCGAAGCGCGGCTCGTCGCGCAGGAATACCATCAGCGGCAGCAGCACGTCGCGCGAGGCATGCACCACCAGCTCGCCCTGCTCGACCGCAGCCGCCGACACCCCGGCGATCCCGGTCGACAGCAGCACGCCCAGCGACTCGAGCCGCGCCACCTCGGCAGACGGCAGGCCACCCTGCGGCGCCGCGGGCAGGAACCCGGTCAGCGTGCGGTCGGCAGCCTTGACGCCGACCGGCTTGCCGGCCTCGCCCTCAGCCACGCAGGATCGTCCCAGTCCGACGGATCTTCTTCTGCAGCTGCATGATGCCGTACACCAGAGCCTCCGCCGTCGGCGGGCACCCCGGCACGTAGATGTCGACCGGCACGACCCGGTCGCAGCCGCGCACCACCGAGTACGAGTAGTGGTAGTAGCCGCCGCCGTTGGCGCACGAGCCCATCGAGATCACCCAGCGCGGCTCCGGCATCTGGTCGTAGACCTTGCGCAGCGCCGGGGCCATCTTGTTGGTCAGCGTGCCGGAGACGATCATCACGTCGCTCTGCCGCGGGGACGCGCGGGGGATCACCCCGAAGCGGTCGAGGTCAAACCGCGGCATGTAGGCGTGGATCATCTCCACGGCGCAGCACGCCAGCCCAAACGTCATCGGCCACAGGCTGCCGGTCCGCGCCCAGTTCACCACCTTGTCGACGTTGGCGACCACATAGCCCCTGTCCGCGATCTCGCCGGTGATGCCGCGCACCACCGCGTCCTGCTCCACACCCGGCGCAAGCGCCTCCCGGTTCCAGGCGATCGCCACGTCGGAGCCCGCCATTCCAGGCCGCTCCGTCTCAGACGCCGCACTCATCGTGCCACTCCCACAAATACCGTTCGCAAGGCCCGCCTCACTGCCAGTCCAGCGCGCCCTTGCACCACTCGTAGATAAACCCGACCGTCAGCACGGCAAGGAACGCCATCATCGAGAAGAAGCCGAACACCCCGATGTGCGAGAGGCTGATCGCCCAAGGAAACAGGAACGCCACTTCAAGGTCGAAGATGATGAACAGGATCGCCACCAAGTAGAACCGCACGTCGAAGCGGCGCCGCGCGTCATCGAACGGCTCGAAACCACACTCGTATGCCGACAGCTTCTCTGCATATGGCTTCTGCCGCGCCACCAGCAACGAGCCGCCCAGCATTGCGCCCGCAATCACAGCGGCCAGCACCAGGAAGATCGCGATCGGGAAATAATTGGCCAGCAGGTCCTGCATGGCAGCCTCCGTGGTGCACCGCACCACCCTACGCGGGAACCAGGCGGCTCGCCAGGGAAGTGCGGCGGCGAAGGGAGAAAGCAAGGCCGGGCTCTGCCCGGACCCGCCAGGGGCGAGCCGCCCCTGGACCGGCTTTACTTAAGAAGTGGATTCCAAAGGCTTGGCCTTTGGCGGAGTTTGAGGCAGAGCCTCAACCTTCCTTGGCTTGGCTGGGTGGCGCGAGTGACGGGGCTCGAACCCGCGACCTCCGGCGTGACAGGCCGGCGCTCTAACCAACTGAGCTACACCCGCAGCAGGTGGCGGGGTTTACGGGTGCGGCGCGGATGCGTCAAGGCGGCACGTGGTGGGCGGTGACGGGATCGAACCGCCGGCCCTCTCGGTGTAAACGAGACGCTCTACCGCTGAGCTAACCGCCCCCGGGCCCAGGACCGTGCGCCGGGCCGCCGACCACCTGCTTGAAGATCCGCGCCGGCTTGAACCGCACCGAGCTGGTCTCTGGCAGGTCGATCACCTCCCCGGTGCGCGGGTTGCGTCCCTTGGCGGCCTTGCGGCGCGTCGGCATGAAGGTGCCGAACCCGCTCAGCCTGACCTCGCGGCCACCCTGCAGCGCCGCCTCGATCGCCGCCAGCGCCGCCTCCACCGCCTCGCCGGCCTTGGCGCGCGGCAGGTCGGCGGCCGTGGCCACCGCATCCACAAGCTCCGCCCTGTTCATCTGCCCCCCATTCCGGCCGCTTACCCGGACCGGAGCACGCGGCGGGCCGGCCCGTCCACCCCGACGGGCCGGCCCGGACCAGTTCAGTGCGGCAGGGGCGCCGCCGCCACAGGAACCGGAAGCGCCGCCGGCTCCGGCGGCTCCACCCAGTCGATCGGCTCCGGCTTGCGCACCAGGGCCTGGCTGATGACCTCGTCGGCGTGGGAGACGGCGATCAGCTTGAGCGCCTTCTTCACCGAGTCCGGGATGTCGGCGAGGTCCTTCTCGTTCTCCTTCGGGTAGAACACCGTGGTGATCCCGGCCCGCAGCGCCGCCAGCAGCTTCTCCTTCAGCCCGCCGATCGGCAGCACCCGGCCGCGCAGCGTGATCTCGCCGGTCATCGCCACGTCGCGGCGCACCGCGATCCCGGTCATGATCGACACCACGCTCACCGCCATCGCCACGCCGGCCGAGGGGCCGTCCTTGGGCGTCGCACCCTCCGGGACGTGGATGTGCATGTCTCGCTTCTCGAACAGCGTCGGCTTGATGCCGAAGCTGGCGGAGCGGCTGCGCACGTAGCTCAGCGCCGCGGACACACTCTCTTGCATGACGTCGCCGAGCTTGCCGGTGTTCTTCACGTTGCCCTTGCCCGGCAGCATGACGCTCTCGATCGACAGGATCTCGCCGCCGACCTCGGTCCACGCGAGCCCGGTGACCACGCCGACCATGTCCTCGCTCTCGGTCTCGCCGTAGCGGAACCGCTTCACGCCCGCGTACTTCTCCAGGCTCTTGCGGGTGATCGCCACGCGCTTCGTCTTGGAGGTGACGATCTCCTTAACCGCCTTCCTCGCGAGGTTGGCGATCTCGCGCTCCAGGGAACGCACCCCGGCCTCGCGAGTGTAGTAGCGCACCAGGTCGCGCAGCGCATCCTCGTTCAGCGACCACTCCTCGGGCTTGAGCCCGTTGGCCTCTGCCTGCTTGGCGACCAGGTGGCGCTTGGCGATCTCCACCTTCTCGTCCTCGGTGTAGCCGGCGATACGGATGATCTCCATGCGGTCCAGCAGCGGCTGGGGCATGCGCAGGCTGTTGGCCGTGGTAACGAACATCACATCCGACAGGTCGTAGTCCACCTCAAGGTAGTGGTCGGCGAACGTCGCGTTCTGCTCGGGGTCGAGCACCTCCAGCAGCGCGGACGACGGGTCGCCGCGCCAGTCGGCGCCGAGCTTGTCGATCTCGTCGAGCAGGAACAGCGGGTTGCTCGTCTTGGCCTTCTTCATGCCCTGCACGACCTTGCCGGGCATCGAGCCGATGTAGGTGCGGCGGTGGCCGCGGATCTCCGCCTCGTCGCGCACGCCGCCCAGCGACATGCGCACGAAGGACCGGCCGGTCGCCCTGGCGATCGACTTGCCCAGCGAGGTCTTCCCCACGCCCGGCGGACCCACGAGGCACAGGATCGGCCCGCGGATCTTGGTCGAGCGCGACTGCACCGCCAGGTACTCGAGGATGCGCTCCTTGACCTTCTCCAGCCCGTAGTGGTCGGCGTTGAGGATCGCCTCCGCCTCGCTCACGTCGTTGCTGACCTTGGAACGCTTCTTCCACGGGATGCTGAGCATCCAGTCAAGGTAGTTGCGCACCACCGTGCTCTCGGCGCTCATCGGGCTCATGGTGCGCAGCTTCTTCAGCTCGCCCAGCGCCTTCTCGCGCGCCTCCTTGGTGAAGCGGGTCTTCTTGATGCGGTCCTCAAGCTCGGCGGTCTCGTCCTTGCCGTCCTCGCCCTCGCCCAGCTCCTTCTGGATCGCCTTGAGCTGCTCGTTGAGGTAGTACTCGCGCTGCGTCTTCTCCATCTGCCGCTTGACGCGGTTGCGGATGCGCTTCTCGACCTGCAGCACGCCGATCTCGGACTCCATGTGCGCGAACACGCGCTCCAGGCGCTCGCCGACCCCGGTGATCTCGAGCAGCTCCTGCTTCTCGCTGATCTTGAGGTTTAAGTGGCTGGCGATGGTGTCGGCGAGCTTGCCCGGCTCCTCGATCTGGTTGAGCGAGACCAGGACCTCGGGCGCGATCTTCTTGTTCAGCTTGATGTACTGCTCGAACTGCCCGACCACGGTGCGGCCGAGCGCCTCCAGCTCGCGCTCCTCCACCGTGGGCGCGGGCAGCGGCTCGACGAACGCCTCGAAGTGGCTGTCGGTCTCGGCGAACGAGGTGATGCGTGCGCGGCTCCCGCCCTCGACCAGCACCTTGACCGTGTTGTCCGGCAGCTTGAGCAGCTGCAGGATCGTCGACACCGTGCCGACCCGGTAGATGTCCTCCGAGCCGGGGTCGTCCTGCGACGCGTTCTTCTGCGCGACCAGCAGGATCTGCTTGTTGTCGGCCATCACCGACTCCAGCGCGCGCACCGACTTCTCGCGTCCCACGAACAGCGGCACGATCATGTGCGGGAACACGACGATGTCGCGCAGCGGCAGCACGGCGAGCGTGCCGGGCACCTTCGCGGCGGCCACGACGGCCGGCGCGGTGCCAGCCTTGCCCAGGGTCACCGCGGCAGGAGCGTCCCGCCCGGGCGCCACGTCCGACGCGTCGGCGTCCGCCACGGGCCGGGCCTTGGCGGACCTGGCCACGCCGGGGCGCTCCCGACGCACGGGCGGCGCGGCGGCGACCTCGGCCGCCGGCTTGGCACGACGCGGCGCGACCAGCTTCGGCGCGTCGGCAGCGGCACCGGCCTCGGGCCCGGACCGCGTGCCGCGCTTCACGTCGTTCTTGGGATCGGATGCGGACACGTCCGCGACGGCACGCTTCGCGGCGGGCCGGGCGTCCACCTTGGCGGGCTTTGCCGGCCCGGCCTTCGGGACGCCGGGCTTGGCTGGGCGATCGGAACGACTCATGGGAGGACCTCCATCAGGACAGTCGAGGCCACATGCCGCCCGCTCTGGCACGGCTGCGTCCTCTGGGGCAGGGCCCCGCGATACACCGATATCGTCGGCCTGGACGCGGGGAACAAGGCCCGCGCCCTGCCCGCGCAAACCGGCGGCACAGGCGGGGCGCGGCGAGGGAGCGGGGCGTGCGGCTCAGGCGCCCTCGGCCCGCTCCTTGCCGTAGACGAACACCGGGGAGGCGCGGTTCTCGGCGACCTCGCGGTTGATCACGACCTCGTCCACGCCGTCCAGGCCGGGCAGGTCGAACATGGTGCCGAGCAGGATGGCCTCCATGATCGAGCGCAGCCCCCGCGCGCCCGTCTTGCGGGCGATGGCGCGCACCGCGACCGACTTCATCGCGTCGTCGGTGAAGGCAAGCTTGACGCCCTCCATCTCGAACAGCCGGGCATACTGCTTGACTAGGGCGTTCTTCGGCTTGGTCAGGATCTCGACCAGCGCCGCCTCGTCCAGGTCCTCCAGCGTGGCGACCACCGGCAGGCGGCCGATGAACTCGGGGATCAGCCCGAAGCGCAGCAGGTCCTCGGGCTCCACCTCGTGCAGCAGCTGGCCGACGCGCCGCTCGTCGGGATCGCGCACCTCGGCGCCGAAGCCGATGCCCGAACCCTTGCCGCGCGCGCCGATGATCTTCTCGAGACCGGAGAACGCGCCGCCGCAAATGAACAGGATGTTGGTGGTGTCGACCTGCAGGAACTCCTGCTGCGGGTGCTTGCGCCCGCCCTGCGGCGGCACGGAGGCGACGGTGCCCTCCATGATCTTGAGCAGCGCCTGTTGCACCCCCTCGCCCGACACGTCGCGCGTGATGGACGGGTTGTCGGACTTGCGGCTGATCTTGTCGACCTCGTCGATATAGACGATGCCGCGCTGCGCCCGCTCGACGTTGTAGTCCGCCGCCTGGAGCAGCTTGAGGATGATGTTCTCGACATCCTCGCCGACGTAGCCGGCCTCGGTCAGCGTGGTCGCGTCCGCCATGGTGAACGGCACGTCGAGGATGCGCGCCAGGGTCTGGGCCAGCAGCGTCTTGCCGGTGCCCGTGGGCCCGATCAGCATGATGTTGGACTTGGCGATCTCGACGTCGTTGTTCTTCGCGCCGTGCGCCAGCCGCTTGTAGTGGTTGTGCACCGCGACCGAGAGCACCTTCTTGGCGTGGCTCTGCCCGATCACGTAGTCGTCGAGGACCTTGCTGATCTCCTTGGGCGTCGGCACCCCGTCGCGCGACTTCACGAGGTGCGTCTTGTGCTCCTCGCGGATGATGTCCATGCACAGCTCGACGCATTCGTCGCAGATGAACACGGTCGGACCCGCGATCAGCTTACGCACCTCATGCTGCGACTTGCCGCAGAACGAGCAGTACAAGGTGTTCTTTGAGTCGCTCGGCTTGCCGACCATCTGCGTCTACACTCCTGTCGGGCGCGCCAGGCCTGCACCCGGGATCGTCCTGCAATACTAGGCTCCTGCCCGCGCGGCGGACAAGGGATGACGCCGGGACCGACCCGGCACCGCAGCGTCAGATATAGTGGCGCCCGCACACCCGCAACGCCCAGGCCTTGCAAGCGCCGAGCCAGCCATCCGACGGACGGGCCGGCGGCAGGACGCCGTCAGACCTTGATCGCGTCGTCGCCCGGGGTGGCGGGCCGGTTCTCCACCACCTCGTCGATCAGCCCGAAGGCCAGCGCCTCGTGGGCCGACATGTAGCTGTCGCGCTCCAGCTTCTCCTCGATCGCCTCCAGGCTCTGCCCGGTGTGGCGCTCGTAGATCTCGTTGAGCTGCTGGCGGAGGTGCAGGATCTCCTTGGCCTGGATCTCGATGTCGCTGGCCTGGCCCTGCGCGCCGCCCGACGGCTGGTGCACCATGACGCGGGCATTGGGCAGGCAGTAGCGCTTGCCCTTCTGCCCCGCCGCCAGCAGCAGCGAGCCCATCGAGGCCGCCTGCCCGACGCACACCGTGCTCACCGGGCTGCGGATGTACTGCATGGTGTCGTAGATCGCGAGGCCGGCGGAGACCACGCCGCCAGGGCTGTTGATGTAGAACGAGATGTCCTTGTTCGGGTTCTCGCTCTCCAGGAACAGCAGCTGCGCCGAGATCAGCGCGCTCACCCCGTCGTACACGGGACCGGTCAGGAAGATGATCCGCTCCTTGAGCAGCCGGGAGAAGATGTCGTACGAGCGCTCGCCCCGGGCGGTCTGCTCGACCACCATCGGGATCAGCGAGCTGTTGTAGACCTCGACGGGATCACGATCCCTCATTGCCTGCATCCTTGGGAAGGGACGGCCCCCGGGACGGGGCGCGCCATCATGAACCCTGCACAGATTAGGCCACGGGGGAGCCACGTCCAGGGGCAGGAGGAAAGCAAGGCCAGGGGCCCTGCCCCTGGACCCCGCCAAGGGAAGCCCCTTGGATGGCTTCACTGAAGCAAGGCCGGTCCAGGGCGGCTCGCCCTGGCGGGGTCCAGGGGCAGAGCCCCTGGCCTTGCTTCACGCGGCCTCGACGTCCGCCGCCAGCTCCTCCGGCGTGACCACCTTCTCCTCGATCTTCGCCAGCTCGAGGATGTAGTCCACGACCTTGTCCTCGAAGATCGGCCCGCGCAGCGTGTCGCTCGCCTGTGGGTTCTTGCGGAAGAACTCCATCACCTGGGCCTCCTGCCCGGGGTAGCGCCCCGCCTCCTGGCGCATGGCGCGCACCATCTCGTCCTGACCCACGGTCACGCCCGCGCTGCGCCCCGCCTCGCTCAGCAACAGCCCGAGCCGCACCCGGCGCTCCGCGATCGCGCGGTACTCGGCACGCAGCACCTCGGGGTCCTTGCCGGCATCCTCGTCGTCGGCGCGGCCGGCCTTCGTGTCGGCCTCAACGCGGTCCCAGATCTGGCGGAACTCGCTCTCCACCAGCGTCTCGGGGGCGTCGAACGAGGCCTGCTCGGCCAGCGCGTCGAGCAGCTTGCGCTTGAGGCGCATCCGGCTCATCCCGTCGTACTCGCGCTGCATCTGCCCGGTCAGCACCTCGCGCAGCTTGGCCATGCCCTCGTCGAAGCCGAGCTTCTGCGCCAGCGCGTCGTCGAACGGGGCGTCGACGCCCACCTTGATCGCCTTGCAGTCGATGTCGAACGTCGCGTCCTTGCCGGCGAGCGCGGCTTCCTGGTACTCGGCCGGGAAGGTCACGTTGATCACGCGGTGCTCGCCCGGGCGCATGCCCTCCATCTGCTCGGAGAAGCCGGGGATGAAGCCGGCGGCGCCGATCTCGACGGTCATGTCCTGCCCCGCGCCGCGGTCGAACGCCACGCCGTCCACCTTGCCGAGGAAGTCCACGGTCAGCACGTCGCCCGCCTGCGCGCCGCGGTCCTCGGTCATCTCGACCAGCTCGCGCTGCCGCTTGGCGATCTCGCCCAGCGCCTTGTCGATCGACTCCTCGGTCGGCTCGGCCTTCAGACGCTCCAGGCTCAGCCCGGCGAAGTCGGGCAGCGCGATCTCTGGCAGCAGCTCCATGTCGACCGTGAACTCGAGGTCGGTCGCGGTCGGCCCTGGCTCCAGCGTGCTCTTGAGCGCGATGCGCGGCTCGCCGACGGGGCGCAGGCCGCGGTCGGTCAGCACCTGGCGGGTGGCGTCGTCCACGCTCTGCTGCAGCACCTCGGCCATCACCTCGCGGCCGTAGCGCTGGCGCACCACGCCGGTCGGCACCTTGCCGGGACGGAAGCCCGGCAGGCGCAGGGTGCGCGCCAGCTCGCCCAGCCGGGCCGAGCGCTTGCCCTCGATGTCGGAGGCGGGCACGACCACGGTGTAGCCGCGGCGAAGGCCTTCGGAGAGCGTTTCGGTGACCTGCATCGGCCGGGACCTTCCTCGTTGCGACCCGGACGACGGCTGGTGCGGACGGAGGGACTTGAACCCCCACGGCTTGCGCCACCAGAACCTAAATCTGGCGTGTCTGCCAATTCCACCACGCCCGCACGCACGCCCGAAGCCCTGGACAAGCCGCGGGTCCTAGCCCAGGGCGGGCCAAGGGACAAGGAGGAAGCAAGGTTGAGGCTCTGCCTCAAACTCCGCCAGGGGGAGCCCCCCTGGACCGGCTTCCCTCAGTGAGGCCGGTCCAGGGGCGGCTCGCCCCCCGCTTTCAAGAAGGGGCGGGTCCGGGCAGAGCCCGGCCTTGCTTCCTTACCCGTAGCGCGAGACCGCCAGGTCCTCGTGCTCGATGTTGGGCCGCCGCTCCGAGACCAGGTCCGCGGTCAGCCGCCCCGACCCGCAGGCCATGGTCCAGCCCAGCGTGCCGTGCCCGGTGTTGAGGAACAGGTTCGGGTAGCGCGTAGCCCCCACGATCGGGGTCCCGTCCGGCGTCATCGGCCGCAGCCCGGTCCAGAACTGCGCCTGGCCCAGGTCGCCGCCGCGGGGGAACAGGTCGCGCAGGGAGTGCTCCAGGGTGGCGCGGCGCGGCGCGCGGAGCCTGCGGCTGAACCCCGCCAGCTCGGCGGTGCCGCCGACGCGGATGCGGCTGCCGAGGCGGGTGATGCCGACCTTGTAGGTCTCGTCCATCACCGTGGACACCGGCGCTGCCGCCTCCTCGGTGACCGGCAGGGTGAGGGAGTAGCCCTTGACCGGGTAGATCGGCACGTCGATGCCGAGCGCCCTGAGCAGGAACGGGGAGTAGCTGCCCAGGGCGACGACGTAGCGGTCGGCCACGACCAGCTCGTGCTCCACGGCGGCGGCACTGCGGGCGGGGCGGCCGGACACGGCGCCGCCCGGGGTGGGAACCGGGCCGGCGGGGGCGATGCGCACGGCGGTGATGCGGCCGGCCTCGTGGTCGAGCGCGCGGATCTCGACACCGTGGCGGAAGACGACGCCGGCCGCCGTCGCCAGGGCCGCGAGGTTGCGGGTGAACTTGTAGGCGTCGCCGGTTTGGTCGCCGGGCAGGCGCAGGCCGCCGAGGACGCGGCCGGGGACCAGCGCCAGGGCCGGCTCGGCGGCGACGCAGCCGGCCTCGTCGAGCACCTGGTAGGCGACGCGGCCCTCGTCGAGCACGGCGGTGTCGTCGGCGACGTGGTCGAGCTGCTTCTGGGTGCGGAACAGCTGCAGGGTGCCCTGCTGACGGCCGTCGTACTCGATGCCGGTGCCGTCGCGCAGGTCGTCGAGGCAGTCGCGGCTGTACTCCGCGAGGCGGACCATGCGCGCCTTGTTCTCGTGGTAGGCGGCCTCGGTGCACTCGCGCAGCATTAGCACGAGCCAGCGGTAGAGCGCGGGGTCGGCGCCGGGCCACAGCACGAACGGGCTGTGGCGCATCATCATCCAGCGCAGCGCCTTGAGGGGAATGCCCGGCGCCGCCCAGGGCGCGGAGTAGCCCGGCGAGACCTGCCCGGCATTGGCGAAGCTGGTTTCCAGCCCGGCCTCCGGCTGGCGGTCGAGCACGGTGACCTCGTGGCCGGACTGAGCGAGGTACCAGGCGGTGGTCACGCCGACCACGCCGCTGCCGAGAACCACGACCTTCATGCGCTCACCCCTGGCAAGAAGCGCGCCGTGATGTCACGCAGCCGGGGTTCCCGAGGCGGGGTCGTGCGCCGTAGCGGTCGCGGACAGCCCGTCGCGGGCGAGGGTGGCCAGCGCGACGTCGTCAGGCCGCGACGTGGCGCGCGCGGTCGCCGGGCGGGAGAGCTGGTCGACGTCGCGCACGGCGCCGCGCGAGGCGCTGGTCGCAAGTGCTGCGTACGCCCGCAGCGCCGTGGACACCACGCGGTTGCGCCCGACCGGGTGCCAGGCGTCGCGGCCGCGCGCCTCCATGCGGGCGCGGCGAGCGGCCAGCTCCGCATCGTCGACGGCCACGCGCATAAGCCGGTTCGGGATGTCGATCTCGATGCGGTCGCCCTCCTCGACCAGGCCGATTGCCCCGCCCTCCGCCGCCTCGGGCGAGATGTGGCCGATCGACAGGCCCGAGCTGCCCCCGGAGAAGCGCCCGTCGGTGATCAGCGCGCACGCCTTCCCGAGGCCCTTCGACTTCAGGTAGCTCGTCGGGTAGAGCATCTCCTGCATCCCCGGCCCGCCCTTCGGCCCCTCGTAGCGGATCACGACGACGTCGCCCGCGGCCACCCGGTTGCCGAGGATGCCGTCGACCGCCGCGTCCTGGCTCTCGAAGATGCGCGCGGTGCCGCTGAACACGAGGTTCGCCGCGTCGACGCCGGCGGTCTTCACGATCGCGCCGTCCTCGGCGATGTTGCCGTACAGCACGGCCAGCCCGCCGTCGCGGCTGAACGCGTGCTCGCTGTCGCGGATCACACCGCCGGCGCGGTCGAGGTCCAGCTCGTCGTAGCGGCTCTCCTGGCTGAACGCCTGCGTGGTGCGCACGCCCCCGGGCGCCGCGCTGAACAGGTGGCGCGCCTCGGACGTGGCCGTCGGCGTGGCCACGTCCCACTTCGCCAGCGCGTGCCCCAGGGTCTGCGCGTGCACGGTCGGCACGTCGCGGTGGATCAGCCCGGCGCGGTCCAGCTCGCCGAGCAGCGCCATGATGCCGCCGGCGCGGTGGATGTCCTCCATGTGCACGTTGGCCACCGACGGCGAGACCTTGCACAGGTTCGGCACCCGACGGCTGAGCCGGTCGATGTCGCCCATCTCGAACGCCACGCCCCCCTCCTGCGCCGCGGCCAGCAGGTGGAGCACCGTGTTGGTCGAGCCGCCCATGGCGATGTCGAGCGACATGGCGTTCTCGAACGCCTCGAAGCCGGCGATGGTGCGCGGAAGCGCCGTCGCGTCGTCCTGCTCGTACCAGCGGCGCGCCAGGTCCACGATCAGCCAGCCCGCCTCCACGAACAGCCGCCGCCGGTCCGCGTGCGTCGCCAGCGTCGAGCCGTTGCCGGGCAGCGCCAGCCCGAGCGCCTCCGTCAGGCAGTTCATCGAGTTCGCGGTGAACATCCCCGAGCACGACCCGCAGGTCGGGCACGCCGAGCGCTCCATCACCTCGGCGTCCGCGTCGCTGATTGTAGGGTCGGCGGCGGCCACCATCGCCGTGATCAGGTCGGCCCTGCGGGTGATCCCCGCCGTCGTGATCTTGCCGGCCTCCATCGGCCCGCCGGAGACGAACACGACGGGGATGTTGAGCCGCATCGCCGCCATCAGCATGCCCGGCGTGATCTTGTCGCAGTTGGAGATGCACACCAGCGCGTCGGCGCAGTGCGCCTCGACCATGTACTCCACCGCGTCGGCGATCAGCTCGCGCGACGGCAGGCTGTACAGCATGCCCTGGTGGCCCATCGCGATGCCGTCGTCGACCGCGATGGTGTTGAACTCCTTGGCGACGCCGCCCGCCGCCTCGATCTCGCGCGCCACCAGCTGGCCGAGATCCTTGAGATGGACGTGGCCGGGGACGAACTGCGTGAACGAGTTGGCGACCGCCACGATCGGCTTGTTGAAGTCGCCGTCGCCCATGCCGGTCGCACGCCACAGGGCGCGGGCGCCGGCCATGTTGCGGCCGTGGGTGCTGGTGCGGGAACGATAGACGGGCATCGGCTTGGGTTTCCTCGGCGCTCCGGCGCGAGACTACCGCCGGGGGCGTGCGGAAGGCCAGGACGGAGCAGGGATGCGCAGGGAGAGGGATGCGGCGGGGGAAGGCGAGGCCAGGGCTCTGCCCTGGACCCGCCAGGGGCAGCGCCCCTGGACCGGCATGAAAAAGGCCGGCGGCACGTCGCGTGCCGCCGGCCGTTGTCGCGGTTCCCGAAGGTGCGCGCCTCAAGCGTGCCCGGCGGGAAAGGACGTCCGGTTCCGCCTTAGAGGACCGTTCTTCCGGCCTTGATGGCCAGGACGACAAAGATCAGGAAGATCACGATGAAGACGAAGAACAGGATCCTGGCGATGTCCGCGGAGGCGGCCGACACGCCGGAGAAGCCGAAGAACCCCGCGATGATCGAGATCACGAAGAAGATGACAGCCCATTTCAGCATGGGGAAACTCCGGGTTGGCGCCGCCGCGCGGCACTCGACCCCCGAACAACGTGCAGAGACATGGGAGGTTGCAACTGCACGTGATCGCGCCGCCCGGCGCCTTGTAATCCGGACCGGTACGCCACCCGCGAGAGAGGGCCGGGGCACGACGCCCCGGCCGGCGGCTCAGCGCGGGGAGAGCACCATGATCATCTGGCGGTTCTCCATGCGGGGCATCTGCTCCACCTTGGTCTTCTCGTCCATGTCGGTGCGGATGCGCTCCAGCACCTTCACGCCGAGGTCCTGGTGGGCCATCTCGCGGCCGCGGAAGCGGAGCGTGACCTTGACCTTGTCGCCCTCGTCGATGAACGAGTGCATCGCGCGCAGCTTCACCTGGTAGTCGTGGTCGTCGATGTTCGGACGGACCTTGACCTCCTTGATCTCGATGACGCGCTGCTTCTTCTTGGCCTCGTTCTTCTTCTTCTGGGCCTCGTACTTGAACTTGCCGTAGTCGACCATCTTGACGACGGGCGGGTCGGCGTTCGGGCTGATCTCGAGCAGGTCGAGGCCCACGGCATAGGCGCGGAGCAGCGCGTCGCGCGCACCCATCACGCCCTGCATCTCGCCCTCGGCGTCGATCAGACGCACCTGGGGCACGCGGATGTCCTCGTTCACGCGCGGCCCGTCGCGACTCGGGGCGGCCTGCATGGGTCCTCTGGCTATCGGAAGCTCCTTTGATCATTGCAAAATAGTGACGAACCGTGGTCCGCCGCCGCAGTCTTGGCCCCTGCCAGCGTACGGATCAAGCACAGTCTGCACGCCAGACGTTGACAACGGCTGAAATAGGGGCTTGCCGCGTCCGGGTTCAAGGCGGCGACCGAGGGCGGGGTTCGCCCGTCTCCGACCCCGCCGCAGGGCGGACGCCCGGGCCCCGTCCCTGCGGCGGGAGCCGCTCACCCAGGAGCGGCGCCCTCGTCCAGTCCCGCCTCGCGCAGCACCGCGAGCAGGTCGTCGCGCCGCGGCAGGACGGCGCCGTCCAGCCGGGCGATGCTGCGCACTCCCAGGCTGCTGGTGGCGAACAGGGCGTCGAGCGGATGGCCGGGGTCGATCGGGGCCTCCACCACGCCGCAGCGCTCGATCAGCAGGCCGCGCATGATGCCGGGCAGCGCGCCGTCGCCCACGGGCGGGGTGAGCAGCCGGCCCTGCCACAGCAGCACTAGGTTGGCGACCGCGTACTCGGCGAGCCGGCCGGCCGTGTTGAGCAGCACGGCCTCGTCGGCGCCCTGGTCGACCGCCTCCTGCCGCGCGAGGAGGGAGTCACCGTAGTTCAGCGACTTGATGCCGGAGAGCGGGGAGAACTCGTTGCGGCGCGTGCCCTGCGCGGTGACGGCGTGCAGCGCGTGCTCCGGCGGGGCGCCGGCGGCGGCCGTGACCAGCAGCGTCGGCTCTGGGTGCTCCGGGCGCGCCAGGCCGCGCGGCGCCGGGCCGCGGGTCAGGGTCACGCGCGCAGTGCCCTCCGCCACGCCGTTCGCGGCGCAGATCGCGGCAAGCGCGTCGCCGAACGCGGCGTCCGTCGCGGGCACCGGCAGGCCGAGACGGCCCGCGGCGCCGCGCAGCCGGAGGAGGTGGCGAGCGAGGTGCGCCGGCCGGCCGCCGCGGATGCGGATGGTCTCGAACACGCCATCGGCCAGGGTGAAGCCACGGTCCGCAGGCGAGATTGTCGCGTCGGCGGCGCCCTGCAGCCGCCCACCGAGCCAGACCACGCCGCTCAAGCCCCGACCCTCAACAACAGGTTTCCCAAGGCTCGCCTTTGGCGGGGTCCAGGGGCAGAGCCCCTGGCCTTGCCTTGGCTTCGCCCCGTCACCCCCCGAAGGCGCGCAGCATCGGCGACACCTTGGTGAGCATCTCGTCGTACTCCTCGCCCGGCTCGGAGTCGCTGACCACCGCGCCCCCTGCCTGGGCGACGATCGCGTCGGGGGTGAGCACGAGGGTGCGGATCACGATGGAGCTGTCCATGGCCCCGTCGAAGCCGATCGCGACCACCGAGCCGCAGTACGGCCCCCGCCTGGAGGACTCCAGCGCGTCGATGACCTCGAGCGCGCGGATCTTGGGTGCTCCGGTGACCGAGCCGCCGGGGAAGGTCGCGCGCAGCAGGTCGACCGGCCCGAGGCCCTCGCGCAGCCGGCCGCGCACCACGGACACCAGGTGGTGCACGCTGCTGAAGCTCTCGACGTCCCACAGCGCGGGGACGGAGACGCTGCCGATGCGGCACACGCGGCCGAGGTCGTTGCGCATCAGGTCGACGATCATCAGGTTCTCGGCACGGTCCTTCCCGCTGGCGGCGAGCTCCCGGCGCAGGGCGAGGTCCTCGTCGGGCGTGGTGCCGCGCGGCCGGGTGCCCTTGATCGGGCGGGTCTCGACCCAGCCCTCTGCGTCGAGGCGCAGGAAGCGCTCCGGCGAGGCGGAGGCGATGGACAGGCGCGGGCCGCAGCGCAGGAAGGCGCCGAACGGGTTGGCGCTGGCCGCGCGCAGCGCCAGGTGGACGGCCTCGTCGGGGCAGGCCTCGGGGGCGAGCGCGCCGGTGCGCGCGGCCCGGTGGCGCATGGTGACGTTGACCTCGAAGATGTCGCCGGCGCGGATCAGCGCCTGGGCCTGGCGGACGCGCGCCTCGTAGCCGGCACGGTCCAGCTCGGGCTGCCAGTCCGGCGCGAGGCCTGGCGCGAAGCCCGGCGCGTCCACGGGCGCGGCATCGAGGCGACGCAGCGCGGCCTCCGCCCTGCCGGCGGCGCGCGCGGCGCGCAGGGAGGGGTCGGTCTCCGGGAAGCCGGAGGACATCACCCAGGCGCGCCGCTCCGCGCGGTCGAAGCCCATCACCAAGTCGTAGAACCCGATCGAGGCGTCGGGAATGCCGAGGTCGTCGGGGTGGCGGCAGGGCAGCCGCTCCAGCCAGCGCCCGAGCCCGTAGCCGAGCAGCCCGACCGCCCCGCCGCAGAACGGCAGCGGCCCGGCGCCGGGCGGCAGGCGATGGCGGCGCAGCTCCGCCTCGAGCGCGGTGAACGGGTCGGCATCCACTGCGACGCCGTCGAGTCTCACACCGGAGCCGGCCGGGTCCGGGACGCCGGGACCGTTCGCCGGCCACGCGGCCAGGGTCCCTGCCGCGCCGGGCGCGGGCGGGCCGTCCGCACCGCAGCGCAGGGTGCGGAACGGCTCGACGCACAGGTAGCTGAACCGGCTGCGCTCGCCGAGCGGGCCGGCGCTGTCGAGGAACGCCAGGCCGTCGCTGCCCGCCCACAGCGCGAAGGCCGCCGCGGGCTCACGCCAGGCGACCTCGCGCACCACAAGCCCGTGCGATCCCATGCCCCCGGGCGCGGCGATACCGGACGGCTCGCACCAGCCCGCGCCGTCGCCGACGGGCACGTGCCCCGCGGCGGTGGCCGGGGCCGGCGCGCCGTCACGCAGCGGCCGCGTCGCGGCGCCCACCCCTAGTCCCCGCGCGGGGAGGACGTCGTGCGCACCGCGCTCACACCCGCTCGCTCACCGCGATCGCCACCTTGCAGCCGGTCTTGATGATCGCGCACAGCACCTTGTAGCCCTGCGTCAGCTCGGCCTCGTTCTCCAGCCCGATGTCGCGGTGCTCCAGCTCCTCCTCGCGGAAGACGTCGATGGTGTCGCGCAGCGCCGCCTCGTCGTCGCCGAGGCTCTCGTGCTGGGCGGCGTAGTGCTCGTCGATCGCCTCCTCCACCGCGACGGTGCAGGCCATCGCCGCCCGCTCGCCCATCGCGGCGGTGGCGGCGCCCAGCGCCCAGCCCGCCACGTGCCAGATCGGCAGCAGCAGCGTCGGCCGCACCCGACGTGTGGCGATCAGCCCCGCGAAGGTGTCGAGGTGCACCTGCTCCTGCGCCTGCATGTGCCGCAGGATGTCGGCCTTGTCGCTGGCGTGCAGCACGGCGAGCTGGCCCTGGTAGATGCGCTTCGCCCCGTATTCCCCGGCGTGGTCGACGCGGATCATGCGCTCCAGCACCGCGCGCGGCGTGAGGTCCCCGGGGAGCGGCCGGCGCGGCTCCGGCGTCGGCCGCGCCGCGAGGCTGCTCTGCGCGGTCGAGGCGATCACGCCCGGCGTCTGGTCCATGGTGCACGCTCCCGTTTCTTCCACAGGGACATGGCAAGGCCGGCGCCGAACACCAGGGCGTAGAGCCCGCCCAGCGCCGCCATCGACACCGGCACGCCGGGGACCAGGAAGGTCGGGTCGTCGCACGGCTTGGACGGCCGCGCCGGCATGCTCGCGAGCATGCGCGCAGCACTGCCGCCCGCCAGACGCGGCGCCGCGCACTCCGGCAGCGGCGAGGGCCACCAGCCGAACTCCACGCCGGCGTGCAACGCGCCCAGAGCCGCCGCCGCCGCGAAGGTCGCGACCGCCGCCCACAGCACCGGGCGCGACCACGCCGGGCGCAGCAGCATCGCGGCGACGCCCAGCACCGCCACGACCCGGTACGGCCAGCGCTCGACCAGGCACAGCGCGCACGGCACGAGGCCGCCGAACCGCTCGGTACCCAGCGCGACCGCCATCGCCACCGCGCCCGCCGTCGCGGTCAGCAGCGCCAGATCGATATCGCGAAGCTCGCGCACTGCGGCCATGGCGCTGCTATGGCGCAGCGCCCGGGCGGCGGCAAGCGGGTGCGCGAGGCCGCCTGCTGCTTGCCGCAACTCCCCCGCGTCTCTACCATCACGCCAGCAAAACGGGTTGGAGTACCACGATGAACTTGAGCGACCTGATGGACACTGTTCGCAACGCCCTCGGCCTCGGCGGCACCAAGCCCGCCGCCCCGACGCCCAGGGCGGCGACGCTGGCTCCCGCCCCGCGCCCCGCCCCTGCACCCGTGACACCGCCGCCGGCACCCGTCACGCCCGCCCCGGCCCCCGCCGCAGGCAGCGCCACGCTGGTGCGCGCCGTCCGCGCCGGCGGGCACCTGCTCGCCGCGGGCACCCCGGTGAAGGTCGTCACGGTCCACGGCAAGGGCACCGCCTACACCGTGCAGCTGCCGGGCGTGGCCACCGCGAAGACGATCGAGGGGGCCGCGATCCGCGTCGGCTAGGCAGGAAGGCCAGGGGCTCTGCCCCCATGCCTGAAAGCGGGACCCCGCCAAAGGCCGAGCCTTTGGAAACCTCGACGAGGGCCTTTTTCCCGTGTGCGGGTCTGGGGGCGCTCGCCCCCAGCGGGTCCAGGGCAGAGCCCTGGCCTTCCTTTCCTCAGTACACGTCGCGCTGGTACCGCCCCTGCCGCGCCAGCGCCACGATCCAGTCCTTCGCCTGCGCCTCGTCGAGCCCGCCCTGCGTCATGGCGATGCGCCGGAGTGCCCCGTCCACGTCCTTGGCCATGCGCGACGCGTCGCCGCAGATGTAGAACGACGCCCCGTCCTGCAGCCAGCGCCACAGGTCCTCGCCGTTCTCGACCATGCGGTCCTGCACGTAGACCTTCTTCGCCTGGTCGCGCGACCAGGCGGTGTCGAGCCGCCCCAGCGTGCCGTCCGCCAGCCAGCCGCGCAGCTCGCCCTCGAACAGGAAGTCCGAGGCGGCGTGCTGGTCGCCGAAGAACAGCCACGACCGCCCCTTCAGCCCCAGCGCCGCGCGCTCCTGCAGGAAGGCGCGGAACGGCGCGATCCCGGTGCCCGGCCCGCACATGATCACCGGCTTGGCGGTGTCGGCGGGCAGCCGGAAGTGGCTGGTGGTGACGCTGACCGGGATCGGCCCATGGTCGGCGGCGCGGTGCGCGAGGAACGCGGACGCGATGCCCTGCCGCACCCGCCCGCGCCGCGTCGCCCGCACCACGCCGACGCACAGGTGCACCTGCCCGGGCGTGGCCCGCAGCGACGAGGCGATCGAGTACAGCCGCGGCTTGAGCGCCGGCAGCGATCTCGCGACATCCACCGCCGACGGCCGCGCCGACGGGAACGCGTCGAGCAGGTCGAGCAGGTCGGCGTCCACCGGCTCCACGTTGTCCTCGCCGTCCGACAGGCGCCGGAGCTGGACGGCATGCGGCTCGTGCGTCGCGGTCATCGCCAGCAGGTCGGTGGTGCGGTCCATCGGCCGTGCGATGTCGAACTGCGACGCCAGTGCCTCGCGCAGCCCCCGCTCCTCCCCGTCTGGACACGCCACGCGCTCCTCGCCCGTCGCCCGCAGCGCCTGCAGCGTCGCCTCCACCAGCTCCGGGTCGTTCTGCGCCGCGATGCCGATCGAGTCGCCCGGCTCGTAGGCCAGCCCGCTGCCCGCCAGGTCGATCACCACGTGGCGCACGTCCTTGGCCGAGCCCTCCGCCGTCAGCCGCGTCGCCGACAGCACCCGCGCCGTGGTCACGACCTTCGGAGCCACGGCAACGGCCGCCGCAGGCACCACGGCCGCGGCCGCAGGCGCCGCCGCCATCAGCTCCTTGACCTTGCGCTGCGTCGGCTTGGCGCCCGGCACGCACAGGCTCGTCGACGACTCCTTCCCGTCCGCCAGCGCCTCCGCGTAGGTCTGGCACAGGTAGCCGCACTGCCCGCAGTCGAGCTGCGCCATCGCCGCCATCAGCGTCCGCTTCAGCGGCTTGCCCGCCGCCAGCGTCATCCGCTCGTCCATCTCCAGCGCCGGGTCGTGCCAGGGGAAGTCCTCGTCCTCCTCGACCACCACCGAACCGTCGAGCGCCATCGGCTGCTGCGACCCGGCAGAGCCGTACAGCCCGGCGAGGAAGCCGTTCAGCCAGGCCCGCTGGGGTGCCGAGAACGGCGAGCTGTCGGGGATCAGCGGGATCGGGGCGGAGATCGCGTTCATCGCGTCAGGTCCTCGAAGAGAAGGGAAGGCCAGGGCTCTGCCCCATGGCTTGGAAGCGGGGACCCGCCAGGGCGAGCCGCCCTGGACCGGCACACACAAGGCAAGGCGAGCGGAGGCTCAGTCCCAATCCCAGGTTTCCAAAGACTCGCCTTTGGCGGGGTCCAGGGGCAGAGCCCCTGGCCTTGCTTCACGGATGCGACCCGGGGTCGGACTCGCTCGCCACGTGGTCGCCCGGCTCCGCCGGCGCCGGCCCGCCGCCGGCCAGGGCGGCAAGCGCGTCGTCGTCGCGCGCCCGCGTCCACTCCTGGAAGCTCTGCGTGCCCTCGCGCGTCGTCTGCCAGGCGCGCAACAGGCCGAGCACCACCGGCTTCACCTCGTCGGCGGCGATCTTCTCGCGGATCTTGCGGCCGACCGCCTGCTCCACGCCCGCGCCGCCGCCGAGGTGCAGGTCGTAGCCCTCGACCATGTCCTCGCCGCGCTCGACCTTGGAGCCGATCAGCCCGATGTCGCCCACGTAGTGCTGGGCGCACGAGTTGTGGCAGCCGGTGATGTGGATGTTGACCGGCTGGTCCACCGTGATCTCGCTGTCCAGGAAATCGGCCATCGCCGCCGCGTCCTGCTTGGTGAACGCGTTGGCGAACTTGCAGCCGGCGGCGCCGGTGCAGGCCACCATGCCCGCGCGCACGTGCGACGCGTCCACGTCGAGCCCCAGGGCGCGGATCGCCTCGATCGCACCGTCCACCTGCGCCTCGGGGATGTCGCTGACCAGCAGGTTCTGCCACACGGTGAGCCGGATGGTGCCCGACCCGAACCGTTCCGCCACCGCGGCGAGGCCCCGCGCCTGGTCGCTGGTGATGCGCCCGATCGCGCACACCACGCCGACGTAGAACAGGCCCGCCTGCTTCTGCGGATGCACGCCGAGGTGCCCGTGCCGGTCCTGGGTCGCAGGCGCGCGGATCGCGGACTCCGGCACGCGGAACAGCGGCGTCTCCGCCCCGTTCGCAAGCGGCGGCATCGCGGTGCCGGTGAGCGGCGCCAGCTCCGCCTCCATCGCGTCCAGGAACTTCGGGATGCCCCAGTCGTCGAGCAGATACTTCAGCCGCGACTTCGCCCGGTCCACCCGGTTGCCGTGCCGGATCCACACCCGCAGCACCGCGTCGGCGACCCGGGTCGCGTCGTCGGGGTGCAGGATCACCCCGGTCGCGCGCGCGAAGTCGCGATGCCCCGTGATCCCGCCCAGCGCCAGGCGGTAGTAGACGCCGGGCTCCACGCCATGGCCGGGATCGACTTCGACCGCGGTGAAGCCGACGTCGTTGGTGTCCTCCAGCGTCGGGATGCGGCCGCCGCCGTCGTAGGCGATGTTGAACTTGCGCGGCAGGCCGTAGAGCACGCGGTGGTTGAGGATGTGGAAGTGCATGGTCCGCGCGTGCTGCCGGCAGTCCAGCAGTTCCTGCGGGTCGATGCCCGCGGTCGCCGGCGCGGTGACGTTGCGGATGTTGTCCGCCCCCGACCCGCGCGCCGTCATGCCCAGCTCCTGCAGCCGCACCAGCAGCTTCGGGCCGTTGGCGGCCGGGATCTCGCGGAACTGCAGGTTGCAGCGCGTCGTGCAGTCCAGGTGCGGCCCGGCCAGCTCGTCGGCCATGTCCGCCAGACCGCGCAGCTGGAACCCGGCCAGGATGCCGCCGGGGATGCGCAGGCGGCACATAAAAGCGTCCTGGGTCGGCCCAACATAGAACAAGCCATGCCAACGGGTTAGGAAGTTGTCCTCGCCCTTGGGGAACACGCCCTTGGCCGCGCGGGCCTCCAGCTCGTCCCAGCGGTCGAGCGGGTGGCGGGCGCGCTTGAGCTTCTCGATCGGCGACAGCTTGCCGCCGCCGGCAACCAGGTTGTCCTGGGCCACGCGCTGCAGGTCCGTGGGGTCGGTCGCCTCGGGCGCAGCGCCGCCGGCGGGGGCGAGCGGCAGGCCGAGCGCGCCGCGCCGCGCCTCGACGCCGGCCATGAAGCCCTTCAGGTACTCCTGCTGCTCGCCGCTGAACGCCTCGCCGACGGGACCAACCCCGTTCCCGCCCGGGGCCGGGCCGGGGGAGGCGAGGTCGGCGGACAGGCCCTGCGGCTCGGCGAGGCTGGTGTCGGGCATGGAGGAGGCTCCGTCGGTCAGGACGCCACGGCCAGCGGCGGCACGGTGCGGACCTGCGCGGTGCCGGCGTCGCGGCCGTGGCTGACGTAGAGGGCGAGGCCGGTGAACAGGAAGCCGCCGACCAGGTTGCCCACGGTCACCGGGATCTCGTTCCACAGCAGGTACTGCGAGACGCTGGCGGGGGCGCCGAGCATCAGGCCGAGGGGGAAGAGGGCCATGTTGACGACGGCGTGCTCGAAGCCCTGGGCGAAGAAGATCACGATGGGGAGCCAGCAGCCGATGATCTTGCCGGCCGACGTGGTCGCGGCCAGGCCCATGGTCACGCCGAGGCAGACCATCCAGTTGCACAGCATCGCCTTGACGAAGACCGTGACCAGGCCGGCGCCGCCGAGCGCCTCGTAGCCGGCGGAGCGCGACGCCACCGCGGCGCGCAGCTTGTCGCCGATCGGGCCGCCGGTGTCGTGGCCGGCACTCGTCAGGGCCACCCACATCAGAAGGGCCAGGACCAGGGCGCCGACGTAGTTGCCGACGAAGGTGATCATCCAGTTGCGCAGCATCTCGGGCACCGTGGCGCGGCCGGCCATGACGGCCATCGGCAGGAGCGCGAACGAGCCGGTGATCAGGTCGAGGCCGAGGACGACGATCATCGCGAAGCCGACCGGGAAGATCAGGGCGCCCACGATCGGCAGGCCGGTCTGCGCCAGCGCGGTGAAGGCCAGCGTCGTGGCCACGCCGAGGAAGGCGCCGGCCAGCGCCGCGCGCACGAACAGCGGCAGGGCGCCCAGCTTCGCCCGGACTGCCCCGGCCTCGATCATGCTGCCCACGATGCGGGCAGGCGTGATGGTCTCGTCCATGGCGGGTTCGGCCTCCGATGCGGGTGGCACGGCTTCGCGGGGCGCGCACACGCCCGGCAGAGGCGTGCCGTGACCCATAACCCAGCAACTCCCATGCCACAACGTGGGCGACGCTTCGCCAAGGCGGCGCTGGTGTTCGCGAGGGCGGGGCGGCACGCTGCGCCGCGAAGCAGGCGGCGGGGGCGGCGATGGCGGGGGCGGCGATGACGGGAACGGCGATGGCGGGGGCGGGGGCATGAGCGGGCGGGTCGAGGCGAGGCTGGCGGAGCTGGGGATCGCGCTGCCGCGGCCGGTGGCGCCGGTGGCGAACTACGTGGCGTTCGTCGCCGTGGGCGGCGCGGGCGCAGGCGCCGCAGGCGGCGCGGGGGCGGCGGGGGGGATGGTCGTGCTGTCGGGGCAGCTGCCGATGCAGGACGGGGCGGTCGCGGTGAAGGGACGGCTCGGGGAGGACGTGTCGGCCGAGGAGGGGGTGCGGGCGGCGCGGCTGTGCCTGGTCAACCTGCTGGCGCAGCTGCGCGAGGCGTGCGGGGGGGACCTCGACCGGGTCACACGGGTGGTCAGGCTCGGGGGGTTCATCGCGGCGACGCCCGGGTTTTCGGCGCACGCGGGGGTGATGAACGGGGCGTCGGACCTGGCGGTCGCGGTGTTCGGCGACGCAGGGCGGCATGCGCGGAGCACGGTGGGGGTCGCGTCGCTGCCGCTGGGGGCGGCGGTCGAGGTCGAGGGGATGTTCGAGATCGCGGCAGGGTGAGGCGGGCCTGCGGGCCAAGGAAGCAAGGCCGGGCTCTGCCCGGACCCGCAAAGGGTCCGAGGACCCTTTGATCCCTTGACTTGAGCAGGGGTTTCCAAGGGCTCGGCCTTTGGCAGGGTCCCGTCTTGAAGCCATGAGGGCAGAGCCCCTGGCCTTGCCTGCTCCCGGCCCGCCTTGCGTCAGGCCAGGCAGGCCGCGGCGCTACGGCTCGCGCGTCATCTGGAAGAGCTTCCAGTCGGCGGCAAGCTCGCCCTGGCGCGCGGCAAAGGCGGTCAGGTGGGGGGACTTCATGTGCTGGTCCCATTCCGCCTTGGTGCGCCAGTTCTCGTAGAAGATGAAGGTGCCGGGATCCTCGTTGGAGACGAGCATGTCGTAGTTGATGTTGCCCGGCTCGCGCCGGGTCGGCTCGATCAGCGCCTCCAGGGCCTGCTGGAGCTCCTTCTCCTTGCCGGGCTTGGCCTTGAGCTGGGCGACGATGGTCAGCGGCGCGGTGCCGGCGGCGGGGGCCTAGCCGCTCTTATTCACAGCATGGCAGGGATTTGGCGGCGGGCGTCGCGTAAGCTGCTGATTGCGTTTACGGATCAGGTGTCGAGACCAGCCAGCACCCACAACCGAGCCGCACGACACCCGCCATGCCCGATGATACGGTCACGCCGTTCTTCTTTCCAGCTGTGGGCCGCAAGAAGGTCCCCGCTGCCTTCGATGGCGGCCGCATGACGTCGGACGGCGGCGTCATGCGGCCGCCGCCGAACGCCGCTTTGGCGTGGCCGGGCGCCTGGCCAAGCTGATCGCCGACCCACGCAACCCGGCGCTGGTGACCCACAGCATCGCCGACATCTTGCGCGCGCATGCTGGC
>CAXSFE010000007.1:0-60414 GCA_964236585.1 uncultured Acetobacteraceae bacterium | reverse complement strand
GATCCAGGCGGATCGTCGGAACCTTTGGCCACCTCCGCCTGGCGGGTCTGGGCAGAGCCCAGCCTTGCTTCCGTCAGAGCGCGGCCAGCACGCTTTCCGCGCTGCTGACCTCGAAGGCGCCGGGCTCCTCGATGGCGAGGTGGGCGACGCGGCCGTCGCGGGCGACGAGGGCGAAGCGCTGGCAGCGCAGGCCCATGGCGCGGTGCGTCAGGTCCAGCTCCAGGCCGAGCGCGCGGGTCAGCGTGGCGGAGCCGTCAGCGAGCATGCGCACCGTGCCGGCGGCGTCCTGCTCCCGGGCCCAGGCCCGCAGCACGAAGGCGTCGTTGACCGCGAGGCAGGCGACGGTGTCGACGCCCTTCCCGGCGAAGGCGGCGGCGTGCTCGACGAAGCCGGGCAGGTGGCGGGCGCTGCAGGTCGGCGTGAAGGCGCCGGGGACGCCGAACAGCACCACCGTGCGGCCGAGGAACAGGCCGTCGGTGGTGATCTCCCTCGGGCCGTCCGGGGTCGCCTCCACCAGTGTCAGGGAAGGGAGGGTGTCCCCGGTCTGGATCGTCATGCGTGGCCTCCGTGCTGCTCGGGTGGTCATACCGGGCGGCGCGGAGGGGCGGCAATCCGGGCGGGCACGCCGGCAGGGAGGCGGCGCCGGCACAGCCCGGGGCCGATGGCCGACACATGGCACCGC
This sequence comes from uncultured Acetobacteraceae bacterium, assembly GCA_964236585.1. Taxonomy (GTDB): domain Bacteria; phylum Pseudomonadota; class Alphaproteobacteria; order Acetobacterales; family Acetobacteraceae; genus CAXSEF01. Next base: position 59,732 of record CAXSFE010000007.1, on the reverse strand, counting down.
TCAGGCAAGGTTGAGGCTCTGCCTCGAACTCCGCCAAGGGCTGGGCCCTTGGATCGCCCTCTCTTAAGTAACGCCGGTCCAGGGGCGGCTCGCCCCTGGCGGGTCTGGGCGGAGGTGCCCAAAGGTTCCGATGGCCCGCTTGGGCCATTGGAATGGGCACCGGAGGGAGAGCCCAGCCTTGCTTGCCTTGCCGCTCGATGAACCCGGCCGCCCTCAGACGCGGAACACGTACGCCGTGCTGCCGTCGCGCTCGATGTCGGGCGGGAAGGCGGCGTGCTTCTCGGCGTAGTACTGCGCGCGGTGGTCGCCGTCGCTGGCCAGGTTGTAGGTCAGGTACAGGATGCGGCGCGCGTGGTCGGTGAAGTTGGGCTTGGAGGCGTGGGGGGCGAAGCTGTCGAAGAAGATGACGTCGCCGGGCTGCGTGGGCACGGGGCGGAGCGCGAGCGCGTCCTCGTCGAGCGGGTTCCATTCCTCGCCGAGCAGGCCCTCGCGGTGGCGGCCGGGCACCATCTCCAGGCAGCCGTTCGCGAGCGTGGCCGGGTCGACGGTGACCAGCGCGGTGACGAACAGCGGGGCGTAGCGGGTCCAGCCGGCCTGCTGGTCCTGGTGCGCCTTGAAGCCGGGGGCGCCGGGCATCTTGAAGTTGATCTTCTCCTTGAACAGCACCACCGGGCCGCCCATCAGCGCGGCCGTCCAGCGGCTCAGCGCGCCGCCGCGGACCAGCCGGTCGAAGCCGTCGTGGAACGGGCAGAAGTTCTCGATCCGCTGCATCACCCGGCGGCCGGGCTCGGCCAGGCTGTCCTCGTGGTAGACCCAGTGCCGGCCGGGGGCCTCCGGGGCGGTCTCGACCTCGCGGGTCCAGGCGAGCACGTCCGCGGTGTCGGCTGCGCCGAAGAAGCCGGGCACGACGAGGAAGCCGTCGCGCTGCATAGCCGCCTGCTCGGCGTCGGTGGGGTCGCGCAGGCTGGCGGCGTTCCTGGCGGGCCCGCTCCCCGCGGCGCCTGTGGCGCCGGCGCGGGGCTCCAGCACGGCGCTCACGCGGCGAGCTCCGGCAGCAGGGCCAGCTCCGGCAGCAGAGCCCGGGCCTTCTCGACGTCGTCCGGCGTGTCGATCTCCGTCCAGGGCAGGCCGGTGATGTCTTCGAATCCGAAACGGTCGGCGTGTGCCAGCATCATGTCCCTCAGGGGCTCCTCGTATTCCATGTGTCGCCGCCCGGTCGCCACGCAGTCCGCGGCGCGGCCGGCCAGCTCGGCGGCGGTGTCCGCCGAGAAGCGGAAGAAGCCCACGGACTCGCCGTGCCAGTCGTGGGCGGCGCTCGGGCGCTTGTGGAAGTCGACGATGCGGCCGTCCGCCACGCACAGCTTGACCGGCTCGTCGCCCGGCTCCAGGTCGCGGTCGAGCAGCAGGCAGTCGGCGCGGGGGCTGTCGAGCAGGCGGGCCATCAGGCGGGCGTCGTAGAGCACGTCGGCGTCCATCAGCAGCACCGGGGCGCCGGCGCGCAGCACCTCGCGCGCGCACCACAGCGAGACGACGCTGCCCTCGCGGTAGTCCGGGTTCACGACGGTGCGCACCGGCGGGCCGCCGTGCAGCGCCGCGAGGGCGTCGCGCATCCGGGCGGCGCAGAAGCCGGTGACCACGGTGATGTCCCCGACCCCGGCGGCGCGCAGGATGGCGACGTGGCGGGCCAGCAGGCTCGTGCCGTCGAAGGCGAGCAGCGACTTCGGGCGCCGTTCCGACTCGGGAATATTCGCGGACAGGCGCCGTCCGACCCCCGCCGCGAGCACCACCGCACGCAGGGCGGGAACCCCACTCCGGGCTGTCGACATGGCGGTTTCCCCCGTAACCGATTGTCTCATTATGTCAAATCGACTACAGCGCACAACCCGCCGTGGACGACCGGGGCGGGCCGATCTGCGAGGAGAGCCGTGATGTCGGCCAGTTTCAAGCCCGTCGAGACGTCCGCCGCCGGGGTCGGGCCGTCCCGCCCGGCCCGCCTGCGCGCCCTGCTGCAGGCGCCGGAGCTGGCCTTCATCATGGAGGCGCACAGCGGGCTTTCGGCCAAGATCGTGGAGGAGGCGGGCTTCGCCGGCATCTGGGCGTCCGGGCTGTCGATCTCGGCGATGCTGGGCCTGCGCGACAACAACGAGGCGTCGTGGACCCAGGTGCTCGACGTGCTCGAGTTCATGGCCGACGCGTCGGGCCTGCCGATCCTGGTGGACGGCGACACCGGCTACGGCAACTTCAACAACGTCCGCCGCCTGGTGCGCAAGCTGGGCGAGCGCGGCATCGCCGGCGTGTGCCTCGAGGACAAGCTGTTCCCCAAGACCAACTCGTTCCTGGGCGAGCGCCAGCCGCTCGCGGACGTCGACGAGTTCTGCGGCCGCATCCGCGCCGGCAAGGACGCGCAGGCCGACGACGCGTTCTCGATCGTGGCGCGCACCGAGGCGCTGATCTCCGGGCACTCGATGGACGAGGCGCTGCGCCGGGCCGAGGCGTACCATGCCGCCGGCGCCGACGCGATCCTGGTGCACTCCAAGCGCCCGGACGCGGCGGAGATCACCGGCTTCATGCGGCGCTGGGACCGGCGCTGCCCGGTGGTGATCGTGCCGACCATGTACTACGCGACGCCCGCCGACGTGTTCCGCGAGGCCGGCGTCTCGCTGGTGATCTGGGCGAACCACCTGGTGCGCTCGTCGATCTCGGCGATGCGCGACACCGCGCGCCGGATCGCGCAGGGCGAGTCGCTGCTCGAGGTCGAGGGGCGGGTGGCGAGCGTGCGCGACATCTTCGCGCTCACCGGCAACGACGAGCTGGAGCGCGCGTCGCTGCGCTACCTGCCGGCGCGGCGGTCGGTGCGCGCGATCGTGCTGGCGGCCGGGCGCGGCGCCGGCCTCGACGAGATCGCGGCCGGCCTGCCCAAGTGCATGGTCGACATCCGCGGCAAGCCGCTGCTGCGCCGCCTGGTGGGGACGCTGGAGGAGTGCGGCGTCGGCGAGGTGGCCGTCGTGCGCGGCCACCGCAAGGAGATGATCGCACCGGACGGCATCGTCACGGTCGACAACGACGACTATGCCGCGACCGGGGAGGCGTCGTCGCTGGCCTGCGCCGCGCACCGGCTGGAGGGCGAGACCGTGGTGGTCTACGGCGACGTGCTGTTCCGCCGCTACATCCTCGACGGGCTGCTGGAGTCCGCGGCCGACATCACGATCGTGGTCGACTCCACGCGCGGGCAGGACGCCGCGGGGCAGGCGGCCCAGGCTCCTGGCGCCCACGCCTCGTCCGCCCATCCGCGTGATCTGGTGTCGGCGGACCGGCCGGCCTCGGCGGGCTACCTCGACGACGGGCCCGCGCGGCTCACCGGCATCGCGGCGCCGGCCGGCTCGGCGTGCGGCGAGTGGATCGGCCTGATGCGGCTGAGCGCGCGCGGGGCGGGGCTGGTGCGCGAGGAACTGTCGCGCATGGCCGACGAGGGCGTGCTGGCGGGCGCCGACCTGCCGGCGCTGCTGGAGCGGCTCGCCCGGCGCGAGGCGGTCGCGGTGCACTACATCAGCGGCCACTGGCTCGACGTCGACACGCTGACCGACCTGGCCGAAGCGCGGAACTTCTCCTAGGTGGGGGAGGCGGGGGTGCTGGAGGCACACGCCTTCCTCGACGCGGCGTCGGCCTCGGGGATCGGCTTCTACGCCGGCGTGCCGTGCAGCTTCCTCACGCCGCTGATCAACGCGGTGGCCAGCAGCCGCACCCTGCGCTACGTGGGTGCGGCCAGCGAGGGCGAGGCGGTGGCGATCGCGGCCGGCGCCTGGCTCGCCGGGCAGGGCACCGCGGTGATGTGCCAGAACTCGGGGCTGGGCAACGCGGTCAACCCGCTCACCTCGCTGAACGCGCCGTTCCGCATCCCCACCCTGCTGGTCGTCACCTGGCGCGGGCAGCCGGGGCTGGCCGACGAGCCGCAGCACGCACTGATGGGCCGGATCACGCAGCGCCTGCTGGACGTGATCGAGGTGCCGCACCGCCGCTTCCCGGACGAGCCGGCTGCGCTCGGCGCCGTCATGGAGGAGGCGCGCGAGTCGATGGGGCGCACCGGCCTGCCGTTCGCCCTGGTGATGGAGAAGGGCAGCCTGCGCGACGAGGCGCTGGACGAGCCGGCGCGTCCCCTGCCGCCCGCCGGGCGTCGCGTCGAGCTGTGCGAGGGCGGCGCGCGCCCGTCGCGGGTCGCGCTGCTGGAGCGCGTCCTGGCGCTGGTGCCGGCGGGGCTGCCGGTGATCGCGACCACCGGCAAGACCGGGCGCGAGCTGTTCACCCTCGCCGACCGGGAGCAGCACCTGTACCAGGTCGGCTCCATGGGCTGCGCCGCGCCGATGGGCCTCGGCGTGGCGCTTGCCGCGGGCACGCGCACCCTGGTGCTCGACGGCGATGGCGCGGCGCTGATGAAGCTCGGCAGCCTGGCCACGATCGGGGCGTGGCAGCCGGACCTGCTGCACGTGCTGCTGGACAACGGCGTGCACGACTCCACGGGCGGGCAGGCCACGGTGTCGGCGAGCGTGGACTTCGCCGGCGTGGCCCTCGCCTGCGGCTACGCCCACGCGTTCAGCTGCGACACCGCGCCGGGCTTCGAGACGGCGTTCCGCGCGGCGCTGGACCTGCGCGGGCCGGTGCTGGTGCATGCGCGTATCTGGCCTGGGTCGCTGGCGGCGCTTGGCCGCCCGACGATAGCTCCGCACGAGGTCGCGCGGCGGTTCCGCGGGTTCCTGGCGCAGGCGAGGGGGTAGAGGCTGTCATGAGCCGGGCGGCCTCGGACGCAGGTGCCGCAGCAGGAAGAAAGCATGTTCTTTCTTGAAAGAAAGAACCAAAGAACTTCTGCTCATGGGGTTCCGGGGCCGCCCGCGCGTCCGGAGGCTTATGGGCAAAGTCTTTTTGCTTCTTTTTCTTCAGAAAAAGAAGGGTCTTCCTGTTCTTCCTGAGTGACAAGCCGCTGTCAGGTCCATGACAGCCTCCAGGCCGGCCGTGGCAGGGCCGGTGTCCGTCCCCGCCCGCATCGGGGCGGACTCCGCTCTGGCCAGCGCCGGGGTTGAGTGCGAAGCATCGTCCATGAGTCACGACACCGTCGCTCACCGGCTGGTGCGGCCTCTGGTCCGGCCGCTGGTCGGCACCGCGATCCGGCCGAACCACCTGACCCTGCTGCGGTTCGTCACCGGCCTTGCCGCAGCTGCCGCCTTCGCGCAGGGCAGCCAGGGATGGGTGGCGCTCGGCGCCGGGGTCTTCCTCGTCTCCACCCTGCTCGATCGCGCGGACGGCATCCTGGCCCGGCTCAGCGGGCACATGAGCCGGCTCGGGCACAAGCTGGACCTGATCGCGGACTGCTCCGCCAACGCGCTGGCCTTCTGCGGCCTGGGCTGGGGCGCGCGTGCCGGCTGGCTGCAGGGCCGGGCCCCGGTGCTCGGGGTGCTCGCGGCCGTCGGCGTGGTGACGCTGTTCTGGCAGATCAACGGGCGGGGGCGCCCGGCGCTGCCCGGCGCCCCGCCGCGCGACGGCCGCGTGCTGTTCGACCCGGACGACGCCATCCTGGCGGTGCCGGTCCTGCTGTGGTGCACGGGCGCCACGCCGATCCTCCTCCTGGCCGGCAGCATCACGCCCGTGCTCGCGCTGTGGGTCAGCCTCCGCCGACGGAACTGACGACGCCGGGCGGCCTGGTGTGTGGACCGGCAGGCAGGCAAGGCTGGGCTCTGCCCAGACCCGCCAGGGGCGAGCCGCCCCTGGACCGGCCTCACTGAAGGAAGGCGATCCAAGAGCCCAGCCCTTGGCGGGGTCCAGGGGCAGAGCCCCTGGCCTTGCCTGTCTTGGCTGCGCCCTGGTCGGCCGTTCGTCTCACGGCCGCTCCCGCCCGGCCTCGGCCATGAACGCCTCGACCGCGTCCAGCGCGCGGCGCATCTCGGGCTCGCCGATGGCGCCGATACAGCCGATGCGGAAGCTGGGCACCTGCGTGAGCTTGCCGGGGTAGATGACGACGCCGCGCGCCTGCAGGGCGTCGTGGAACGCCCCGGGGCGGAACCAGCCGCCGTCGGGGATGCGGAAGGTCACGATGACCGGGGCCTGGAGGGCGGGGTCGAGGAAGGTCTCGAAGCCGTGGGCGCGCATGCCCCGGACCAGGAGGTCGCGGTTGCGGGCGTAGCGGGCGTGGCGGGCGTGGACGCCGCCCTCCGCGTCGAGCTGGTCGAGGGCGGCGGAGAGGGCTGCGACGACCTGGACCGGGGGGGTGAAGCGCCACTGGCCGTCCGCCTCGAAGCCGCGCCACTGCTCGTGCAGGTCGAGACTCAGGCTGGACGCGACGTTCGCGCAGCCTTGCAGGTGGGCGCGCTCGGCGAGCACGAAGCCCACGCCTGGAACGCCTTCCAGCGCCTTGCCCGACGAGGCCATCAGGGCGGTGAACGGGGTGGCCGCGCCGTCGATCGGCACGGCGCCGAACGAGCTCATCGCGTCGAGCAGGAGGCGGCGGCCGGCGTCGCGCACGGCGGCGGCTAGGGCGGGCAGGGGGTTGAGCAGGCCGCTGGTGGTCTCGCAGTGCACCAGGGCGACGTCGGTGACCGACGGGTCGGCGTCCAGCGCGCGGCGCACGGCGTCGGGCTCGATCGCTTGGTCCTCCGCGGCCTCCAGCACGAGCACTCGGCGGCCGAGGCGGCGGGCGATGGCCACGATGCGCCGGCCATACGCGCCGTTGACCAGGACCAGCAGGGTGGCGTCGCGCGGCACCAGGGTCTGCACCGCGGCCTCGACCGCGAAGGTGCCGCTGCCCTGGATCGGCACGGCGGCGTGGGTGTCGGCGACGTTGGCGAGCGCGGCGAGGCGCGCGCGCACCGACTCGCTCAGCGCGGTGAAGTCCGGCTCGCGCGAGCCCCAGTCGCGGTCCATTGCGGCACGGGTGCGCGCGGAAGTGGTGAGCGGGCCCGGCGTGAGCAGCAGTGGCGGACGGTGCGGGGGAGACATGACGCGGCCTCGCTGGTAACGATACGTTTCCGCCCGTACCCCAGAACGAAGCCGCGGGCCAGAACCGCGCCAGCCTGCGCCCCAGGACGTGCCCTCCGATGAAGACCGCTGCATGAGGATCGGTGTCGCGCTGGGTGGCGCCGCAGGGCTGGCGCTGGCGGGGTGGCTGCTGTCGAGCTACGGCGTCGGCCGCATCCTCGACCTGGTCGGGCACGCGGGCTGGACGGGCGTGCTGGCGGTCATCGCGTTCCACCTGGTGCAGGTCGCCTTCTCCGCGGCCGGATGGCGCGTGGTCGCGGGGCCGACGTCGCCGCGTCCGGGGCTGGCCGAGTTCGTGGTGCTGCGCTGGATCCGCGAGGGGGTGAACAGCCTGCTCCCGGTCGCGCAGATCGGCGGCGAGTTCGTGGTGGCGCGGCTGCTGCAGCGGCGCGGCGTGCCGCTGGCCGCGGCGATCGCGGGGACGATCGCGGACCTGACGATCGAGGTGGTGACGCAGATCGCCTTCACCCTGCTGGGGCTGGGGCTGCTGCTGCACGGCGTGGGCGGCGGCGGCATCGCCGGCACCGTGGCCGCCGGGACGGTGGCGGCGGTGCTGGTCGCGTCGGCCTTCGTGGCCGCGCAGTGGCTCGGGCTGGCGGGCGCCGTCGAGGGCTGGCTGATGCGGCTGGGGCGGTCGATGGGCTGGAGCGGCACGTCGCGGGTGGAGGGCCTGCACCAGGCGCTGGTCGCCTGCTACCGCTCGCCGCGCCGGGTGGTGCTCGCGGCGGCGAGCCAGATGACGTCGTGGCTGCTGGGCGGGCTCGAGGTGGCCGTGGCGCTGCACTTCCTCGGCCACGACGTCGGCCCGGTTCCCGCCCTGGTGATCGAGAGCCTGGGCCAGGCGCTCAAGGCGGCGGGGTTCGCGGTGCCCGGTGCGCTGGGACTGCAGGAAGGGGGCTACATCGTGATCTGCGGTCTGTTCGGACTGTCGCCGGAGGTGGCGATCGCGCTGTCGCTGATGAAGCGGCTGCGCGAGGTGGCGCTGGGCGTGCCCAGCCTGCTGGCCTGGCAGGTGATCGAGGGCCGTGGCCGCGGTCCTGCCCCGCTCGCCACCCCGCCGGTGCCCGGCCCGTGAGCGCGGCGGCGGGCCCGGTGCCCGGCTCGTCGTGGACGCACCGTCTGGCACGGCGCGCGGTGCGCCCCCTGCTCGGGACGCGGGTGCGGCCGAACCACCTGACGGCGCTGCGGCTGGCGTCCGGGCTGGCGGCCTGCGCGTGCTTCGCCGCCGGGACGCGGGCGGGGATGACATGGGGAGGGTGCGCGTGGGTGCTGTCCGCGTTCCTCGACCGCGCCGACGGCGAGCTGGCGCGCTGCGGCAACCTCGGCACCCGCTGGGGACACGCCTTCGACTACTACGTGGACAACGTGGTCAACGCCGCGTTCTTCGTGGCGATCGGCTTCGGGCTGCGCGGGTCCTGGCTGGGCGGCTGGTCGGTGCCGCTCGGGCTGCTGAGCGGGGCGTCGATGCTGGCGTGCAGCGTGCTGTGCGAGTGGCTGGAGCTGCGCAGCCCGCCGGACACGCGGGCCTACTCCGGCCGGTGGGGCTTCGACCCCGACGACGCCCTGTACCTTATGGGCCCGCTGGCGTGGCTCGGGCTGCTCGGCGTGGTCCTGGTGGGAGCCAGCGTGGGCACGACCGCGGTGATGCTGGTCACCGCCGTCCGGCTGCTGCACCTCGTGCGGCACCCGGTTGCGCCCGAGACCGGCGGCCTCGATCGCTAGGCGGCAGGCAGGCAAGGCTGGGCTCTGCCCAGACCCGCCAGGGGCGAGCCGCCCCTGGACCGGCGCTACTTAAGTAGGGGATTCCAAAGGCTCCGCCTTTGGCGGGGTCCAGGGGCAGAGCCCTTGGCCTTGCCTGCCCTGGGCGGTGACGGCACGCGAGCCGGCCTGTTGCGAGGCAGGGGAGGACGGCTCACGCTGGAGGGAGGCAGCAGGAGGCGGGCATGGACCAGGCAAGCCGGGATCTGGACGGGGCAGAAGTCCTGTCGAACGAGCCGCCGGGGATGGACAGCTTCTGGATGCCGTTCACCGCGAACCGCCAGTTCCGCAGGGCGCCGCGGATGCTCGTCTCCGCGAAGGACATGCACTACGTCGCCGACGACGGGCGGCGCATCCTCGACGGGGTCGCGGGGCTGTGGTGCTGCAACGCCGGTCACTGCCGCCCCCGGATCGTCGAGGCGGTGCAGCGCCAAGTGGCCACGCTCGACTTCGCGCCGACCTTTCAGATGGGCCACCCGCTGGCGTTCGAGGCGGCCGGGCGCGTGGCCGCGCTGTTCCCGGGCGACCTCAACCGGGTGTTCTTCACCAACTCGGGGTCCGAGGGCGTCGACACCGCGCTGAAGATCGCGCTGGCCTACCACCGCGTGCGCGGGCAGGGCACGCGGACGCGGCTGATCGGGCGCGAGCGCGGCTACCACGGCGCGGGATTCGGCGGCATCTCGGTGGGCGGCATCCCCGGCAACCGTAAGCTCTTCGGCGGGCTGCTGACCGGGGTGGACCACCTGCCGCACACGCACGACCTGGCGCGCAACGCCTTCAGCCGCGGCCAGCCGGAGTGGGGCGCGGAGCGGGCCGACGCGCTGGACGGGATCGTGGCGCTGCACGACGCGAGCAACGTCGCCGCCGTGATCGTCGAGCCGCTGTCGGGCTCGACCGGGGTGCTGGTGCCGCCGCAGGGCTACCTGCAGCGGCTGCGCGAGATCTGCACGCGCCACGGCATCCTGCTGGTCTTCGACGAGGTGATCAGCGGCTTCGGGCGCCTGGGCGCCTCGTTCGCGGTGGAGCGGTTCGGGGTGGTGCCGGACATGGTGGTCGTCGCCAAGGGCATCACCAACGGCACGGTGCCGATGGGCGCGGTCATCGTGCGACAGGATATCCACGACACGTTCATGGCCGGGGCCGAGGCGCAGATCGAGCTGCCGCACGGCTACACCTACTCCGGCCACCCGATGGCGGCGGCGGCTGCGATCGCCACGCTCGACCTCTACGCCGAGGAGTCGCTGTTCGAGCGCGCGGCCGGGCTGGAGCCGTACTTCGCGGATGCCGTGCACGGGCTGCGCGGGGCGGGGCCGGTGGTCGACATCCGCACCCTGGGGCTGGTGGCCGGGATCGAGCTGGAGCCGCGCGCCGGCGAGCCAGGGGCGCGGGCGTATGACGTGCTGACCGGGTGCTTCGAGGCGGGCGTCCTGGTGCGCGTCACCGGCGAGACCGTCGCTCTGTCGCCGCCGCTGATCGTCAGCCGCGCGCAGATCGACGAGATCGTGGGCACGCTGGCGGAGGTGCTGCGGCGGGTGGCGTAGGCAAGCAAGGCTGGGCTCTGCCCAGACCCGCCAGGGGCGAGCCGCCCCTGGACCGGCCTTGCTTAAGAGAAGGCGATCCAAGGGCTCGGCCTTTGGCGGGGTCCAGGGGCAGAGCCCCTGGCCTTCCTTCTGCTCAGGCGGGCCAGACCTCGGGATTGACGAGGTTGGACGGGCGCTCGCCGCGCAGGATGCGGCGCATGTCCTCCGCAGCGCCGAGGCCCAGCGCGCGGCTGCTCTCGGCGGTGAGACCGGCGATGTGGGGGGTGAGCAGCAGGGTCGGCACGGCGAACAGCGGGCTGTCGGCCGGCAGGGGCTCGTCGTCGAACACGTCGAGCGCCGCGCCGCCGAGGGTGCCCGCGGACAGCGCGTCGGCGAGGGCGCCAGTGTCGACGACGCCGCCACGGGACACGTTGACCAGCACGGCGTGCGGCTTCATGCGGGCAAGGCGGGCCCGGTCGACCAGGCCTCGCGTTTCGGACGTCAGCGGGCAGGCGAGGACCACTGCGTCGCTGCGCTCGAACAGCGCGTCGAGCGGCACCGGCTCGACGCCCTCCGGCAGGGCACGCGGGCTCCGCGTGGTGCCGAGCACCGTCATGCCGAAGCCGAGGCGCGCGGTCTCCGCGACGCGGCGCCCGATCGCGCCCAGGCCCACGATGCCGAGCGTGCTGCCGCCGATCTCGCCGAGGCGGCTGCCCGCGGCGCGCGCGACGTGCCAGCCCTCGCGGCGCAGCAGGGTGTCGTTGGCTCCGAGGCCGCGCCGCAGGTGCAGGAGCGCGGACATGGCGTATTCCGCCGCCGCCCGGGCGTTGGCGCCGGGCATGCTGGTGACGGGAACGCCGCGCGCGGTGGCGGCGGCCACGGGCACGAAGTCCATGCCGACGCCGTGGCGCACCAGGGCCCTGAGGCGGGGCGCGTGGTCGAGGATGTCGTCGGGCAGCAGGGCACGGACGATGAGGCCATCCGCGTCGGCGGCGAGGCGGCGCAGGGTGTCCGGCCCGGTGTCCGGCGCCACGACCACCGTGGCGAAGGACGCCAGCAGCGCGACGCCGTCCGGGTGGATCGCGTTGGTCAGCAGGATCACCGGCGGCTCGGCCATGCGGGAAAGGTCCTCGGAGAAAGACGTCGTGCGGCCTTGCTGCACGGCCTGTGGCCGGGGCTGGCGGCGCGGTGCCCCCGGGCGCCGCGGCATTAGCCGGGCATCGCGGACGAAGGCAAGCTTGCCGGCGGCCGGCGTCGCGTCCCGGCCGGAATCAGCAAGCAAGGCCGGGCTCTGCCCGGACCCGCCAAAGGCCGAGGCCTTTGGAAACCACGACTCTGGGCTGAGTCCCGACGCCACGGTCGGTGCCGCAGGCCCGAATGGAGGCCGGTCCAGGGGCGCTGCCCCTGGCGGGTCCAGGGCAGAGCCCTGGCCTTCCTGACCGGAACACGACCGGTGGCCGGCGTCGTGGTCCGCAGGGCCGTGGTCAGACCGATCCAAGGCCGGCGAGCAGCCCTGCGAGCAGCGGGCCGCGGCGCAGCAGGCTGGGGATCGCGATGTGCTCGCCCAGGGTGTGCAGGCCCTCGCCCTCCAGGCCGAGCCCGTCGAGCGTGGGGATGCCGAGCGCCCCGGTGAAGTTGCCGTCCGAGCCGCCGCCGGCGCTGCAGTGCGTGAGGTCGAAGCCCAGCCCCAGCGCCACGTCGCGCGCCTGCCGGTACAGCGCGAGGGTGGCGGCGTCGGGCTCCCAGACCGGGCGGGTGACGCCGCGGCGCACGGCGAAGCGCACGCCGCCGGTCTCGTGCGACAGCGCCAGCATGGCGTCCACGCCGCGGTCGAGGTCGGGCTGGCGCCGGGCCATGCTCAGGGCCTCGGCGCGGCAGGTCGTGGACACGCAGTTCACCCAGGCGCCGCCGCGGATCACGCCGACGCTGAAGGTGCAGTCGGGCGTGGTCATGTCCTCGATCACGGGCACCTGGCGGGCCATCTCGCGGATGGCGGAGCGGCCGCGCGCTAGGCTCCAGCCGGCGTGGCTCGGCACCCCGGTGGCCTCCAGGTCGAAGCGCGCGATGGCGTAGCGGCCGGTGACCACGCCGCCGTCGTGCGTGGGCTCCGGCACCAGCACGACCGCGTGGCGCGCGGCCTCCGCCTCGATCAGGTCGCGCGTGCTCGGGCTGCCGGCCTCCTCGTCGCTGGTCAGCAGCACGGTGACCGGGAGCGCGGTGGCGACGCCCGCGCGGGCGAGCTGGCGCAGCGCCTCCAGCGCCACGAGGACGCCGCCCTTCATGTCGAGCACCCCGGGGCCGAAGCAGCGGTCGCCCTCGACGCGCCACGGCAGGCTCGCCAGGGTGCCGACGGGATGCACCGTGTCCAGGTGGCCCATCACCAGCACGCCCGGCACGCCCGCGCGCGGGTGCGGCAGGCTGGCGCGGACGCAGCCGGCGAACCCCATGCGGCCGGGGATGCGCTCGACGCGCGCGCCCATCAGCAGCAGGTCGCGCGCGGCGAGGTCCATCATCGCCTCCACCGCGGCCGCGTCCCAGGTCGGGCTCTCGCACTCGACCCAGCGGCGCAGGCCCTCGAGCATGGCGGGGACGTCGAAGGGCAGGGTCATGCGGCATCTCCGTTCGGGGGCAAGGAAGCGCCAGGCAAGCAAGGCCGGGCTCTGCCCAGACCCGCCAGAGGCCCGGGGCCTCTGGACTCCCCCTCCCTAGAGGAAAGCAAGCGACAGGCACGGTTTTGACGGAGCCTCGACCTTGCCGGCTGATCGGCTAGGTCCGGGATCAGGCCACTCGCTGACGGTCCAGAGCATCGGCGGCCCCGGGGTCACAGGTGGCCGGCCATCTCGATCAGACGCCCGACGAGGCGGGCCACCTCGTCGTCGGCGAGGTCCTCCGCGGCGTCGCCGATCGAGACCTCCGTCGTCGCGATGCCCGGGAGCGTCGTCTCCGCGAAGCCACCGAACAGCCAGACGCCGCTCTCGCGCGCGAGCGCGAGATGCGCCGCCTTGAGCGTGTCGGCCCGCCCCGGGAGGTGAAGCCGGAAGGCGTTGCACTGCGGCGGCGCGGGTGTGGGGGTGACGCCCGGCACGGCGGCCAGCGCGGCCGACAGCGCCTGCGCGCGGCGGAAGTAGTCCGCCATCCGGGGCAGGTGGCGCCTCAGGCCGTCGCTGGCGCCGAGCACGAACGGGAACGCGGTCGCCAGCGGGCCGCAGTGGCGGGCGTGCCAGACGCGGGCCTCGGCGATGAAGTCCTCCGGCCCGGCGAGCAGCGCGCCGCCGAGGCCGCCGAGGCCCTTGTAGCAGGACACGTAGACGGAGTCGGCCAGGGCCGCGATCTCGGACAGCGGCCTCGCGTAGCAGGGCTGGGCCTCCCAGAGCCGCGCGCCGTCGAAGTGCAGCGCCACCCGACGGTCCCGGCACCATTGCGAGATCGCCACGAGCCCGTCCCACTCCGGGAGCAGGTAGCCGGCACGGCGCAGCGGCAGCTCCACCGTCACCGCGCCCAGCCGCTCGGCCACCCGGTCGAGGTCGCCCGCGTCGAACGGCCTGTGGTCCGCGCCGAGGCGCACCCCGGCCAGGCGGTGCAGGCGCTCGTAGGCGGAGCGTTCGTCCAGGTCGATGTGGCTCTTCGGGTGCAGCGCCACGGCCCTGCATCCCGAGCGGTCCGACCAGGTGCGGAGCGCGGCCTGCTGGGCGACGACGCCCTTGACCACGAACACGGCGGCGGGCTTGCCGAGCAGGCCGGCGACCTCGCGCTCGAGCCCCGCGATCGCCTCGCCCTCGCCGTAGGAGTCGGGCGGCAGGTCCGCGAGCGGCGAGTCCGCGAGTGCGGCCAGGCTCTGCCGGACGGTGCGCCGGCGATGGCCGGACAGCGCCCGGTCGCAGCGCAGGCGCACCTCGTCGTGTTCGAGCATCAGACCCTCCCGCCGCCGCGCGCATCATGGCAGGTCCAGGCCGGGCCCGACGACCCGTCGCGTCGCCACCAGGACCCGGGACGTGCCACCCGGCAGAGGTTCTCGCGCAGGGATGCTCCGGGCAAGGCCAGCCGCGGTCGGGAGGGATGGCCCGATGCGCCGGCGACGGGGAGCGACGGCCATGGCCGGAACCGTGAGCCACCCGGCTTTCGGGTGTCGTGTTGCAGCGCGCCCGCATCCGGTTCGCCTGATCCACCCGGGAGCCGCCGCGGCGGCGTCAGCAGGTCACTCCGCGCCCATCACCAGCCCCTCGATGTCATGCTTCTGGGTGATGGGCGCCAGCTCGTCCACCACCCGGCACACGAGATGGTCGCGCACGGACCGGGGCAGCGCAGCATGGTAGCTTCGGGTCACCATCATGTCGTGCAGCGCCGCATGTCCGGCGCCGGGCGCATCCACCCCGAGCACGAGGACGGGGCGCGAGACGGGGGACGGGTGCGCGGTGCCGCGGTGCATCGTCAGGGCCGAGCGGCAGGACACGTCGCCCATCTCGGGATACTTCCGCACCGCCCGCTCCTCGAACCGCGGCCAGGACGCCCGCTCGGGGAACATCCCGTGGGGCCAGGCGCGGCCGTCGTCCCACTGCGTGCCGGGCGCGACCTCGAACGGCCCCATGTCGGGGGTCACGTCCACGCCGGTCAGGTTGAAGGCCAGCGACGTGATCCGGCGATGCTCGTGCGTTTCGGCGGGCGACGGGAAGTCGCGGTGCCAGGGCTGGTTCCTCGCGCCCTGGAACGGGGTGTCGAAGCCGACCTCGACGATCTGGTAGTCCGGGCCGAGCACGCGTTCGGCCATCGCCGTGATCCAGGGATGCGTGACCAGGTCGACGAACCCACCCAGCGCCTGCGGGTGCAGCTCCACGTACCAGCGGCGGGGCCCCCTGCTCACCGCGCCGCCGGGCCGCTGGATCGCCTCCCAGAACGCGGTCATCATGTCCTCGCGAAGACGTTCGGCCCACTCGCGCGAGAACGCCGCCTTCCTGCCGACGACGCCGTCCCGGTGCAGGGCGGCGATGTCGTCCTCCGGGTCCTCGTCGGTTCGCGCTGCCGACACGATGCTGGCGGTCATGGGTGTCTCCCTTGCAGGCCGAAGGCTTGCGACGGCCGCCCCGGATGCCGCAACCCGCCGCTGGCGGGACGAGGGATGCGGCACGCCTGTCGCAGGAGAGCTGTGAGCGACGGAGGTCCATGTCCAGGCGGGCTCGTCGCTTCGAGGCGATTCCCGGGCTGTCGAGGCGACGCGCGTGGCCCCGGGCGACCGGCTTCGTGCCTCGCAGCAGGAAGAAAGCACGTTCTTTCTTGAAAGAAAGAACCAAAGAACTTTCCCCGATGGGTTCGGCGCTGCCCGCGTGGCCAGGGCCTCATGGGCAAAGTCTTTTTGCTTCTTTTTCTTCAGAAAAAGAAGGGTCTTGCTGTTCCTTCCAGACAAGGCGCTGGTGTGGGGTTCATGACACCTTCTAGTGCGCCTGGGCCGTCGTGGGCTGGATGTTGATCGTCCAGTCGTAGGGGATGAACTCGACGCGGTAGCCGGCCGGCACCGGCGCTGCGCGGTAGCGGTTGACGTAGTCGACGAGGCTCGGGGCGTGGGCCAGGAAGTCGGACTTGTAGAACGACAGGATCGAGGACAGCCGGACGACATGGCGGACGTCGTCGACCTGCACGTTGCGCGCTTCCGACAGGAACCCGCGGGCCGACGCGTCCAGCTCGCTATCCAGGGAGGCGGCGTGGAACGGGACGCGCGGCAGACGGGGGCAGGACACCGACATGCAGTTCAGCGCGAAGTGCACGCGCTCGTCGCCGAGCGGGCGGATCACGTCGTTCTCCTCGTCGTAGAGCGTCGTCGACCGGCCGCCGATGGTCACGCCGGACAGCACGAAGAAGCCCAGCCGGCCCGTCAGCGAGAGGCGCTGCGGGATGCCGCGCCGGACCACGTGCGCCATGGCCAGGGCGTTGTAGGCGTTGACGTGGAAGGCGAGCCTGTCCGCAGGCGTCGGGAACGCGGCGGGGGCGTTGCCCGGGGCGAGCGCGGCGATGCTTGCCACGGTCGCGTCGAGGTCGTGCCCGTCGCGGGCCAGGCTGCGGAAATCGACGCGCCCCTGGTCGTCGACGAAGTCCCACAGCACCCTCGCCCAGGCTGCGTCCATGGACGTCGTGTCCGCGGAGGCCACGCCCGCAGGGGTCGCCGGAGACGCAGCCACGCCGCCCGGTCCTGCGGCGAGCAGTCCCGCGCCACCCAGCCCCGCGGCGAGCAGCCCCATCCAGCCTAGCCGGCGGCGCCTCACCGCCCGGGCGCCCCCTGGTCCGGCACCCCGTCGGCCGGCAAGCGGGCCCGTCCCTTGGGCGGCAGGCGGCGCGGCCGGCCGGTGCCGAGGGCGGGGTGCCCGGCCAGCGGGTCCCACAGCACCTCCCCGGCGGCGGTGGCCACGGGAAACGGCTTGAGCAGGAACCGGTCGCGCCTGGCGTTGTGCAGGCACATCGAGACCGGGCCGTCCGACGTCGCCACCATGAAGGCGCAGGCCTCCACCCGGCAGCGGTCCAGTCGCTCCGCGTCCATGAAGTCGTGGATGAAGAAGCTCAGCTTGCCGACCCGGGCGCGGCCGGCGAGCAGGTCGCGGCGCATCGCCCAGAGGACCGCCCGGAGCTTGCGGGCAGCCCAGCCGGAGCCGCGCAGGACCATCGCGGGGTGGCGCACGAGCCATCCCGCAAGCGTGGCCACCGCCCGCCGCCGGCTGGTGCGGTCGAACTGCAGGCCGCTGGTGGCGCCGAGCAGCTCGGTCATCAGCGCCTTGTCGTCGAACAGGTCGTGGACCCTGCCGCCCGCGACCAGGGTCATGGCGTAGCGGTTGCACTCGGCGTGGCCCACGCCCGGGGTGTCGAAGGCGATCGGTGTCCCGGCGCCGGCCTGGATCCGCGCAGCCACGCTGTCCTTGGTGACCTGCCCCAGGCCGTCGCGGAGCGTGCCGCGCCCGGTGTCGGCAGCGAGCTGGAACGAGGCGAGGCGCACCACGTCGCTGTTGGCCACCATGAAGCGCACCACGCCGGGGATCTGGTCGAGGTTGCCCGGGTGCACTGTGGTGTTGAAGAACACCGACAGCGGCAGCCCGCGCGCCCGCTCCACGTACTCCTGGCGCAGGGCATCGAGGTCGCGCTCGGTGGCAAAACCCCTGCGCTGCTGGGTGGTGTCCACGTGGAACGCGACGTCCACCAGCCCGGCCCCGGCGAGCTCCGCCAGCAGGTCCCGCGTGGCGCGGATGCCGTTGGTGAACAGCGACGGGCGCAGGCCGCGCTCGCGCAGCCGGTGCACGATCGCCACCAGCTCGGAACGCCTGCGCAGGGTGGGGTCGCCGCCGGTCACCTGGACGTCGGTGTTCTCGCCGTAGGTGTCGCGGATCACGTCGATGCGGCGGAACAGCTCGGCGAGCGGCACGTCGTGCACCGCCTCCGAGGCCTCGGACAGGTAGCACAGCGTACAGTCCAGGTTGCAGCGCTGGGTGACCTCCAGCGCCACGCAGCCGATCGCCCAGCGCCGCCCCATCGTCTGGCTCGCCGACCACTGGCCCGTCTCGACCATGCGGGCGCGGGCACGCTCGAGCGGGGACGCGCCGCCAGGGGATGGCACTGGCTCCGGGCCGAGGGCGTCGATGTCGGCGGGGGTCATGAACGGCATTGTCGGGCTCCGCGGCATTCCGGTCATATCGGGTGGAATGCGGGAATTGGATGTGCGTGGCCTGGAACCGCGGAGGCGGACGGGTGGCATCCCGGTCTGAAGGCAGCAAGCAAGGCTGGGCTCTGCCCAGACCCGCCAAAGGCCGGAGGCCTCTGGACACCGCGACTCCGGGTCGGAGTCCCGTCGCCACGTGGCGTGCCGCAGGCCCAAAGCGGAGGCCGGTCCAGGGGCGCTGCCCCTGGCGGGTCCAGGGCAGAGCCCTGGCCTTCAGCCGTCAGGCCGGCGCGACGGACCCCCCGGCAGCGGCGATCTCGCGGGAGCGCCCGCTCTGCCTCATGAACTCGGCGAGGTCGGGCCGGCGCTCCAGCTGCAGCCGGTGCAGGGCGTGCGTGGCCTCCACCAGCGACCCGCCCCGCCCGAGCATGGTGTCGCCGAGCTCGACGATCCGCAGGTTGGGCCAGGCCTTCTCGCGGATCGAATGCACCAGGTGCAGGACCGCGTCCGCCGGAAGGCTCGGCAGGGCCTGGGCGACGACCAGCACCATGGAGGCGGTGGAGCGCGAGATGCCGGCGTGGCAGTGGACGAGCAGACGCGCGGTGCCTGCGGGGCGGGCCAGGAGGCTGCGGCCGAGCGCCAGGACGCGCTCGACATGCCCGGGTTGCGGCGCCAGCAGGCCGGGCGTCTCGTCGATGATGTCGTGGAAGCGCAGCTCCATCTTCTCGTGCTCGCCGAACGCGCCGAAGGCCTCGGGCACCGGGTGGTCGGGATCGAGGATCGAGAGCACGTGGCTGGCACCGGCGTCGCCATGGCCGGCGAGCTCCTCGATGCCGCACACCGTGATGCCGAAGGGCAGCGGTGCGTCGCTCATGGGATGTCCATTCTTCGGTCGGGGAGAGCCCATGATGCGGGACGGGGCTCCAGGTGTCACCATGGCCCGACGCGGACCGCCGGTCCCGTGCGTCCCGTCAGGCGTAGCTCGTGCCGGCGGAGTGGTGCCCGGTCCGGCCGTTCTGGGCCACGTCGACGCCCAGACGATCCAGCGCCTGCAGGACCGCGCGGTACGTCTGCACCCGCACCGGCCTGTGGCCCAGCTCGATCTTGGACACCGTCGAGGGGGATACGCCGGCCTCTGCCGCCAGCTGCTCCTGGTCCAGCCCGGCCAGCATCCGGCCGGCCGCGACCACCCGGCCCCGCGCGACGAGAGGGTGCAACTGCATCTGTCTTCTCCGTGTTCCCGAGGCATGGAAATGGGCATTCCGCAGGCCGGAATCAATCGACACGCACGCGTTACGAGGCGGAAATTGCACGTTTTTCCGGGGCTCGGGTCGCCCGCGCGCTGCCCTGGGCCGGCGCTCCACGGACGCCCGCCGGGACGGGGCGTCCTCCCCGTCCCGCGGCAGGCACGCCGGGCGGCTACTCCGGCCCGGGGAACACGCTGTCGGTCCAGCCCCTGAGCCGGTAGGCGAGCAGGCCGATCCACTCGTGGGCCGCCCAGTCCAGCACCGCAAGCTTCCCGCCCAGCGACAGCGGATGGGCGGCGACGTGGTCGCGCGACTGGTAGCCGACGGGCCAGGGCAGCACCGCCCACCCCGCGTGGCGGAACACGCCGACGGCGCGCGGCATGTGGCTGGCCGACGTGACGAGCACCCAGCGCTCGCTATCCCGGGGCCTGGCCAGGGCCGCGGCGTCGACCGCGTTCTCCCGGGTCGTGCGCGACTCGCTCTCGAACAGGACGCGCTGCGGCGCCAGGCCGAGCTGCGCGAACAGGATGCGCGCGAACTCCGCCTCGTTGGACACGCCCTGCTCGATGTCGCCGGAGCCGCCGGTGAACACCAGCCTGGCCTGCGGGTAGCGCCGCGCCAGCGCCACGAACGTCGTCACCCGGTTGGCCGCCGCGGTGAGCGTGGGCGTGTCGCGGTCGCGGCTGGTCATGTCGTCGATCGCGCCGCCGAGCACCACGATGCCGTCCACCCGGTCCGGATACGCCGTGACCTGCGGGAAACGGTCCTCCAGCGGGCGGATCGCCCAGGCGTCCACCGGCAGCGCGAGGCACGCCGCCTGCGCCGCGACCGCCGCGGCCAGCAGCACCCGCCCGGCCCGCCACCGCGCCAGCAGCAGGCCGAGCAGCGCGCATTCTACCATCAGCGTGGTCGGCAGCAGCAGGACGGTCAGCAGCTTGCCGACGACGAACATCGCGCGCCCCCCCCCGCAGGCGTTCAGGCGCCAGCCGGCCCGGGCCCTGCGTCGCTCGGTCCCAGGAAATCCCGCAGCAGCCGGTTCACGGCCTGCGGGGCATCCTGCTGCACCCAGTGCGACACCCCGGGCAGCCGACGCAGCGTCAGGTCCCGCACGTAGCGCTCCGTGCCCTCCAGGCAGATCAGGTCCAGGGCGACGTCGTCCTCGCCCCACACCAGCAGCGTCGGCACCTCGATCACGCGGCTCGCGTCCACCCTCCGCGCGCCGCGCAGCCTGGCGGCGCGGTACCAGTTCAGCATCGCCGTCGCGGCGCCGGGCTCGGCGATCTGCGCGGCATAGACCGCCATCACCTCCGGCGGCAGGACGAGGCCGGCGAACATCCTGCGCACCGCGGCGCCGCCGTTCGCCGACAGCAGGCGCTCCGGCAGCCGCGGCAGCTGGAAGAGGGCGATGTACCAGGACCTGCGCGCCTGCCGCCACCGCCGCAGCGCCGCGCGGAAGCACAGCGGGTGCGGCACGTTCATGATCACCAGCCGCTCCAGCGGCCGCACCCGCGCCGCCGCGAAGTGCCAGGCGACCATCGCCCCCCAGTCGTGGCCGACCAGCACCACGCGCCTCGCGCCCGACGCGTCGATCAGCGCCGCCACGTCGTCCACCAGCGCCGCCATCGTGTAGTCGGCGATCCGGGCAGGCCGGCTGCTCCGGCCGTAGCCGCGCTGGTTCACCGCCCAGACGCGATATCCCAAGGCCGCCAGCACCGGCATCTGGTGGCGCCACGAGACCGCGTGCTCCGGGAAGCCGTGCAGGCACAGCGCCAGGCGGTCGCCGCTGCCCTCTTCCAGCACCTCGAACCGCAGGCCGTTCGCCTCGACGAAGACCGTCCGCATCCTACGCGCCGGCCCGCCCGCGCGCCGCCCCGGGCGCCCGCCGCGTCCTACAGCCGGGCATGGGCTGCGACCAGGATCGCGACGGCGGCGTGCAGGGAGGCCAGCGTGCGCCTGGCCGCGGCCAGCGCAGAGGCGTCGGGGTCGGCCGTGTCGCCGATCTGCTGCTCCAGGTCGGCCGCGTCCTTGCCGAGGCTGTCCCACACCGCCTCGATGCGCGCCTGGGCGGCGGGCGCGCTCATGTCCGGTTCGTCGGCCCAGGCCGCGACGATCCCGCCCACGGCCTCGGCGATCCGCGCCCGGGACGCGCCCGCCGCCGCCAGCCTGCCGAGCTGCTCCAGGGCGTCCTCGGTCGGGGAAGGCACGGCCTGGTCCATCCGGAGCCCCTGTTCTGCCGCCACGCCGGCGTCCTGCCCTGGAAGCGGCGAGGCCTGCACGGTCGGTTGACATAGGGTGCCGCCTGGACAGGCAAGGCCAGGGGCTCTGCCCCTGGACCCCGCCAAAGGCGGAGCCTTTGGAAACCTGGACTTAAGCAAGGCCGGTCCAGGGGCGGCTCGCCCCTGGCGGGTCTGGGCAGAGCCCAGCCTTGCTTGCAGCCACCGGTATCAGTCCAGGCACACGACAGGATCGCCGGCCCGCACGGTGCCCTCGGCGAGCACCGCGCCGTAGATGCCGGCCCGCCCCTCGTGCCCCTGTCCCACGCATTTCAGGATCCTGCCCTCGAGCGCGGCGGTGTCCGGGTCGAGCGCGATCATCTTGCAGCGCGGGTCGCGGTCCAGGACCGCGACCGTCGCCCGCTCGCCGATGCGCAGGGTGCGGCCGACGAACCCGTCCTCCGCGAAGCCGGGCGCCTCGCCCCCCTCCGCGTCGCGCAGGTCGAGGACCACGTTGGCGCGGAAGCGGCGCGTCCCGACCGCGAGGCCGGTCTCTGCGCCGACCTGCCGGGCCGTCTGCACCGAGAGCAGCGACACCGGCCGGCAGTCCGTCATCGCGTGGTGGGAGTGCAGCAGGCTCAGCACCTGCCCGTCCCGCCCGCCCAGGCCCAGCCAGTCGGCCAGGCCAGGGTCGTCGATGGCGAGGCGCTCGCCCGACGGCAGCACCACCTCCAGCGCCGCGTCCTCCGCGCTGCCGTAGACCGGGGTGAGGCCGGGCGGGGCGGACTCCGCCTCGGCGAGGTTCGGCGGCCCCGCCATGCGCTCGGGGTGCAGGAACGCCGGGCGGCACAGCAGCATCTCCTCCCGCTCGCGCGCGGTGAGATAGGGGAAGCGGCGGTGCGCCACCGAGCTGTGGAACGCGTAGACGCGGTCGCCGTAGACCCCCGCGTAGCCCAGGAACACGGACGACGGGCTCTCGCCGGCCATGCTCTTCACCGGGTAGCGCCAGACGCTCTCGACGCGGCCGACCTGGCTCACGACAGCACCGGCGTGGCGGCCTGGGCCTTCATGCGGGCCGCGCGAAGTTCGAAAATCTCCACAGGGTTACGCTCCTTCCGGAAGTGCGACGTCATGCGATCGGCTGAGCCGAAGGCAAGCAAGGCCGGGCTCTGCCCGGACCCGCCAGGGGCGAGCCGCCCCTGGCCCGGCCTTCCTTAAGGGTGGCGATCCAAGGGCCCAGCCCTTGGCGGAGTTTGAGGCAGAGCCTCAACCTTGCTTCCCTGAAAAGCCCCACGTGTCAGCTTCAGCGCCCGGGTCCGTCCGCACCGCCAGGATACGTCGGAACAGCGGCGCGGACAGCAGCAGGACCAGCGCCGCCCCCCCGATCAGCCCCGCGTGAATCAGCCAGAAGCGCTCCGCCGGCATCGCCGCGAGCAGCCCCGCCAGCCAGCTCACCAGGAGGTTGGAGAGGAAGAGGTGCAGCGCGTAGGCGTTGACCACCGTGGCGCCCAGGCTGCGCGGCGCGGCGCGGGAGTAGAGCGCCAGGCCCACGGGGTAGAGGTTGGCGAAGCCGATGTCGTTGACGACGTGGAACGCGAGCCCCCAGCCCAGGCCGACCTTCTCCCCGCCCGCGACGTGGCGGGACGCGGCGGCCAGGATGAGCGGCGCCAGGGCCAGGATCACGGCGCCCAGCGCCATCTTGGTCAGCTCGTGCGGCTCGCGCCGCCGCCTGGCCCACCAGCGCCAGAACAGCACCGAGGCCAGCAGCGCGCCGACGCCGACGAGCGCGTCCAGGGACAGCAGCCAGCTCACCGGCATGGTCCTGCCACCGAAGACGAGCGCGTAGCTGTCCCGGCCCCAGACCAGGTAGGCGTTGAAGATCTCCATGTTGCCCACCGAGGCGACGGCCAGCACCGGCAGCAGCGCGCCCAGCGCCGCCAGCCCCCGCCACTCCCGGCCGGCGAGCCGCTGCGGCGTCCCGCCCGCGCGCCGCCGGAGCCGCTCCGGCGGCAGCAGGTGCCGCCCGGCCAGGTAGGTCGCCAGCCCGAGCAGCATGCCGACGCCCGCGGCGGCGAAGCCCCACTGCCAGTCGTAGGACTCGCCCAGCGTGCCGCACGCCAGCGGCGCCAGGATGACGGAGACGCACACCACCAGCGAGTAGAGCTGGAAGGCGTCGGCGCGGCGCATGTCGCCCGGCCCGTACAGCGCGCCGACCTGCGCCTTGAGGCTGCCGGCCAGGCCCATGCCCGCGACCAGGCAGGCCAGGGCCACCAGGAAGCAGGCCTCGAACGCCATGAGGAAGTGGCCCGCGGTCATCAGGACCGCCCCCAGCACCACGGTGCGCGTGCGGCCCAGCAGGCGGTCAGCCACGAGGCCGCCCAGGATCGGGGTGGCGTAGATGAGGGCCGCGTAGAGCCCCATGATGGCGGCGGCCAGCGCCTCCAGGCCGAGCGGCCCGTACACCACGCCGAGCGCCGCGCGGAAGGCGGCGAACCCCAGCACGTGCTCGACGTGTCCCGGCTGCAGCAGCCGGCCGGTCATGTAGAGCACCAGCAGCGACTGCATCCCGTAGAACGAGAAACTGACCCAGCCTTCGGTGCCCGCCAGGATGCCGAGCGCGCGCGGATGGCCGAGGAAGGCGCGGTCCGGCGCCGCAGCCGGCCTGGTCCCGGCCGGCGCGTCGGCGCCCAGGGTCGCGGCCACTTCGCCCATGCCGCGCGGCGGCTCGGCGATGTGCCGGGTTGCGGGCGTCCCGCCGCGTGTCACGACGCGGCATCCCTGATGCGCCCGAGGTCCAGCACGCCCTTGGCGCCCCACCCCTTCGTGCCCGGCGGCACCTCGGGGCGGAAGCCCTCGTAGAGGCGGAACCCCGTCCGGTTCAGCTCCGTGGGCGCGAGGGAGTCGGCCAGCGCCTCCATCGCCCGGCGCACCGCGGGCAGCCGGGCCCCGAACGCCTTCTCGACGTAGGCGCGCGCGGCCTGCGGCGAGGCCGCCCTGTCGTGGTCCAGGGCGTGGTCGCTGCCCTCGTGCGCCACGACCGGCACCTCCCGCCCGAGCAGGCGAACCGTCCGGGGGGCGTCCTTCGGCGCGGCCGGCCTGGCCGCGTCGTCGCGCCTCTCCTCCAGGCCGATCGAGCGGGCCTTGACGCGTGCGCTCGCCCCCGCCACGGCGCGGCCCAGGGTGATCGCTGCATCCTCGTCGTGCCCGAGGCGCTCGGCGACGATCGCCGCCCACAGGGTCAGCACCGGGGCGCGGTTCACCCGGATCGTGCCCTCGTCGTCCGCCATGCATCCCCCTGCAGCGCCATGCCCGCGCCCATCTTCGGCCCGTGGCGGCGGCGTGGCCATACGGGGCCTGCGCGCGTCGTTCGCGCCCTGGCCGGCGCGCCTGCGGACCGGAGCGCCACGGCCTGTCGTCGCCCCCGGTCGACCGGGCGGCATCGTCGGGCTGAACGAACCTGCCGGCCACATGGCGGGCGGCAACGCTCCGTCCTGACCGGATGCCGGAGTTCCCGACCCGGCCACCGGGCGGACACGGTCAGGCTCTCGGGCTTTCCAGGTCCATCTCGGCCCAGTCGAACTCCTCCTCGAGGCGGCGGAACGCATCGTCTCCGATCCGGTCGGATCGCCGCAGGGCCACGAGGCTGGTCCGCTGGGCCGCCAGCGTCCGGCGGCGCAACATGCCCAGGCTGCTCGCGAGATCGTCGATCTCGCGCCCCTGCGGCCCGGAAAAGGCCCCGTACTTGCGGGCCAGCAGGCGACCGGCCTCCGTGTCGCGGTCCGCCCCCAGCGCGGCGAGCGCTGCGCGCGCCACCTCGGCCCTGGCGAGCGCCACCTCGTCCTCGACGCTCTCGTCGCCCGGCAGCGACAGGCGGGCCAGCAGCGGCCGCAGCGTGAAGCCCTGCACCACCAGGGTGCCCAGGACCGTGCAGAAGGCGGCCGCCACGATCAGGTCGCGCCCCGGAAAGCCGTCCGGCACGGCGAGCGCCGCGGCCAGCGTGACCATGCCGCGCATGCCGCACCAGGAGATCACGATCCCGCCCTGCAGGGTGGGCAGCGGCAGGGGACGCCGCGGGCTGGTGCCGAACCGGCGTATCTTCCAGCGTATCGCGGCGTTGACCGGCAGCACCCAGGCGAAGCGCGCCCCCACGGTGGCCGCGAACACCGCGAAGGCGAAGGCCGCGTAGTGCCAGGCCTGCCCGTCGACGCGCAGGAGGATGCCGCGCAGCTGCGAGCCGACGAGCACGAAGGCCAGCACGTTGAGCACGAAGACGGCGACCTCCCAGACCGCATAGCTCGTCCGTCGCTGGCGAGGACCCGTCCGGTCCTCGGAGAGGCGCGACACCACGGTCGCATAGGCGATCACGGTCAGCACGGCGGACAGCGAGAGGGCGTCGGCCAGCAGCCAGACGCCGAAGGTGCCGAGGAACTGGAGCAGCACGACGGCGGGCCCGTCGGGCACGCGCGCGATCACGGCCACGACCGGGCGTGCGAGAACCACGCCGAGCGCGATCCCCGCCACGGCGCCGAGGGCCGCCAGCGGCACGGTCCACAGGGTGATGCCGCCCACGGCCGCGCTCACGGCCACGCGGTAGATCAGGAGCGCCGAGGCGTCGTTCAGCAGGCCCTCGCCCTCCAGGATGACCATGAGGCGGTGCGGCAGCCGCACCTGGCGCAGCACCGCCGTGGCGGCCGCGGCGTCCGGCGGCGCCACGATGGCGCCGAGCGCCAGGGCCGCGGCCCAGGGCAGCCCGGGGTCGACCAGCCGGGCGGTGGCGGCGACCGCGACGACGGTCAGGGCGACCGCACCGAGCACGAGGCTGCCCAGCGGGAACCAGTTGTCGCGCAGGTCGCGCGGGCTCGCGTCGTAGGCGGCGTCCATGATGACGGGGGCGACGAAAAGGGCGAGGGCGAGCCTGGGGTCCAGCGCCAGCACGGGCATGCCCGGCACGAAGGCCAGCGCCGCCCCGCCCAGGGCGAGCAGCGTCGGCCAGGGCGCGCCGACGCACGGCGCCAGCAGGACGAGGCCCACGCCCCCCAGAAGCAGCCCGAGCACGAGTTCGAAGACCGGCATGCGCCACGATATTCCGCGCGCGGCCACAGGCTCAAGGCGCCTGTCGGCATCAGAGCCCGACCGGCCGTTGCACGACCCGGGAGGATACGTCGGGCCGTCCCTGCGATACCTGCCCGTTCAGGCCGGTCCGGGAAGGACGCTGACGCAGGCGGCACCTCGCTCCCGCCCCTCGCCCTCGATGACGGCCGGCCGACCGGCGGCGCCGGAAGCGGTCCGCCCAGGCCGGCAGCCGGGACGCGCCGTGCGCGGGATCCACGCCGGCTGGACCGCACGCCCGGGATGGACGCCGTGGGCCGGCCGGATGATACCCGCCCGGCCATCCAGACAACGCCCATGCGGCTCCGGACCCCCCTCCTGCCCTGCGCGCAGGTCCTGTCCCGGGCCGCCCCCGGCACGGAGCCGTCATGACCGAGCACGACATCGTCGCGGGCACGCCGCTGCCGCGCACGCGCGCAAGCCTGGCCGTCAACCTCCGCCGCCTGGGCGTGTCGCCCCGGGGCGTGCTGCTCGTCCACGCCTCCCTCTCCGCCATCGGGTGGGTGTCGGGCGGCGCGCAGGCGGTGGTGGAGGCGCTGCTCGACGCCGTCGGCCCGACGGGCACGCTGGTCATGCCCGCGCACTCGACGCAGCTGAGCGACCCGGCCGGGTGGGAGGACCCGCCGGTGCCCGCCCGGTGGCACGACGCGATCCGCGCGTCCCTGCCCGCGTACGACCCGTATCGCACGCCGACGCGCAGCATGGGGGCGATCGCCGAGCTGTTCCGTGTCTGGCCGGGCGCGGTGCGCGGCACCCACCCGACGCTGTCCTTCGCGGCGCTCGGTCCCGAGGCGGAGCGCATCGTCGGCGGGCAGCCGCTCGCCGACCCGCTGGGCGAGGACGGGCCGCTGGGCAGGCTCTGCACGCTGGGCGCACAGGTGCTGCTGCTCGGGGTCGGCCACGACGCCTGCACGGCCCTGCACCTCGCCGAGCGGCGCGCCTGGCCGGACGGCCCCCGTGCCGACGAGGGCGCCCCGATGCTGGTGGACGGGGAACGGCAGTGGGTCCGCTGGCAGGCGCCACGCCTCGGCACCGACCTGTTCCCGGCGATCGGCCGCGAACTGGAAGCGTCCGGCCTGGTCAGCATCGGCCTGGTCGGGTCGGCGTCGTGCAGGCTGATGCCGGTCGCCGCCGCAGTCGACGCCGCCGTGCAGCGCTGGCGCGAACGCTGATGCCGCTTGAGCCTGACCGGGCAGGCAGGCAAGGTTGAGGCTCTGCCTCAAACTCCGCCAAAGGCCGAGCCTTTGGAATCCATTCCGTAAGGGCAGGGTTTCCAAAGGGCTCGGCCCTTTGGCGGGTCTGGGCAGAGCCCAGCCTTGCTTGCTGACAGGCCGGTGCCGGTCGCCGCCGGTACGAGTGGGATGTCCCGGCAGGCTCGGTGCGACGGGTGCGCGAGACCGGCCCGGATCGGCGGCACTCGCAAATACGACGTGTATCCCGCGGCCGACAGGTCGGGATGACGAATCACAGCATACAAGCGTCCGGCACCGAGGCCGGAGTGATCCGCTCCGGCACGGCGAGGCAAGCGTCGGCACCATGGCGAGGGCCTGTTCACGGGCCCCGAGCGCGGTTACTGGCAGCCTGGCGGCGCCCGGATCGACCGTCGCCGCCCTGAAGAGGACTGATGAATGAGAAGCCATGCGATATCGCTGGTCGGACTGCTTGGTGCGATGAGTCTTCTGGCGCCGGGTGCCCTCGCCTCGGCTGAGCCTCCTTCCGACGGAAGAATGTCGTACCCCATGTCGGCCGACGCCTGGACCATGGAGCCGCCCATCCCGTCCATGGGCGACAAGGCCGCCTCCGCGAAGTTCGCCCGCTACGAGGGCATGCCGACGGGAACCATGACGCTGAACGAAGGGGTGGCCACCTCGAAGACGGCGGAGTTCTCCACGGGCGTCATCGAGTTCGACATCAAGCCGCTGGGCTACAACGACGCGGGCGTGGTCTTCCACCGCGAGGGTTCGTCGGAGGGCGAGTTCGTCTACCTGCGCGCCGATCCGGACTGCCCGGCCGCGAACGACTGCGTCCAGTACGCGCCCATCGCGCACACGACGATGGGGTGGAACATCTATCCGAACTACCAGGGTCCGGCACCGATCTCGCCCACCGGCTGGAACCACGTCCGCATCGAGGTCGTCGGCGACGGGATACGGCTCTATGTCAACCACGCCGCAGAGCCGTCCCTGGTCGTCCCGCGGCTCCGGGGGCTGAGACACGACGGCGGCCTCGCCTTCAAGGGACCGGCGATCTACGCCAACCTTGTCGTCGATCCTCGCGCCGCCGCAGGCCTGCCGGCCGTCCCGGCCGCGTCCGTGGAGTCCGGGGCGGTGACGGCGTGGCTCGCCGCGCCGCCCAGCGCCTACGACCGCAGCGGCACCGTCCTGGCGAAGGACGCGCCGGCCGGCGACGCCTGGCGCCCGATCGAGGTCGAGCCGACCGGCCTCGTCAATCTCGGACGCGCGTTCGGCTTGGCGCGGGCTCCGTCACCTTCCCTGGCCTGGCTCAAGACGGAGGTCACCGCCAACGCGCCCATGCGCCGGACCCTGCAGGTCGGCTTCGCCGAGGAGGTGTGGGTGTTCTTCAACGGCCAGCTCGTCTACTCGGGCAGGAACACGTACTACCCCCCCGAAACCCGCCTGACCCCGGAAGGGCGCCTCGAACCCGACAACGCCTCGATCCCCCTGGACCTGCGCGAGGGACGGAACGAGATCATCCTCGCGGTCGGGAACGACTGGCGCTCCGGCAAGGGTCCCCTCGAACCTTCGCATTACGGGTGGGCCGCTGAAGCCCGCTTCACTCAGATCGAGGGCCTGGACCTGCACTGACCGCCTCTCGGGCGTGAAGCGACCGTGCCAAATGAGCCGGCAGGCGGGCGTTTGGCACGGCGCCGGGTCTCGGGGGCGCGATCACCGCAGTGCCTGGGGAGCGTCTGGCGACCTCGCCGTAGACCCCACCCTGGCCCTGCGTCCCGTCTTCCGCACCTCCATTCTCAGGACGTGCTCGGGGTGCCGTCAGACCGGCCCCCGCGCTCCGGCAGCGTGACCGAGCATGTCCCGCAGCAACCGGGTGTCGAGGATGTCGGCATACTTCTGGTCCATGTCGAACAGGCTGGCTCGATGCGGACCGATGGCCCGGTCGCCGACGCAGTCGGACGGCACGATCGTGCGCAGGTTGTGGCTCACCGCATCGACGACAGTCGCTCGCACGCAGCCCGAGGTGGTGCAGCCGGCGACGACCAGCGTGTCGACGCGGCGCCAGGCAAGCCAGGCGGCGAAGCCGGTCTCGAAGAACGCCGAGGGCTGGGTCTTGCGGATCACCAGTTCGCCAGGCCGCGGCGTCAGGGGGGGCACGATCTGGCTCAGCGTGCTCTGCTCGGTGAGTCTCAGCAGGCCCGGAACCTTGCGGGCGAATGCACCAGCGTCGGCCCCGTCCTCGGCGTAGACCACCCTCGTGTGGGCGATCGGCCAGTCCAGGTCCCGGGCCAGATCCAGCAGGCCGCGCGTGTGCTGGACAGCGTCGGCGATGTTGCCGCCGCCGAAGCATGCCGGATCGACGAAGCCCTCGGTGAAGTCGACCAGCACCAGCGCGATCCGGTCGCCAAGTCCGGTCGTGCGGCCGAAGCCCTGACGCTCATAGACCTCCTGATCACTCACGATACCTGATCTCCGTGCGAGGGGCGGGCGATCAGGCCCTGCGGCCTGGGTCGCTGCGTTCGGGCGAGCGAGATCGCCGTGCCCGCAAGGCAGAGTCCGATCAGGGAGAGCAGGGCGTTGCGGAAGCCGGCGTCAAGGTCACTCCCGCGCAACCCGGACAGCGTCGGCAGCGTGCCGGCATAGACCGCGCGCCGGGCCGGGGCGGAGAGCGGCCAGGTGGCGATCGCCAGCGACAAGGCGGTGCCAATCAGGAACCCTGCGTTCTGCAGCATCGCCCGCACCCCGTTGGCGATGCCGCGGCGATCCTCGGCGACCCCGTTCATGATGGCGCTGGTGTTCGGCGTCATGAACAGGCCGGTGCCGATCCCGACCGAGAGCAGGCCCGCGGTGCACAACGCCCATTCCATGCCGTCGCGCAGCGAGGCCGTGACCAGCGCCAGCCCGCAGGCGGCGATCAGCGTCCCCGCGGTCGGCAGCGCCCCTTCGCGGAACCGGTTCGCCCATCGCCCGGCCAGCGGTGCCGTCGCGGCCATGCCGATCGCCACCGGGACGATGCGCAACCCGGCCTGCAACGGCGTCATGTGGCCGGCCGACTGCAGGTAGAGCGACAGCAGCAGCACCGTCGCGAACTGCACCGCCGAGATCAGGAACGCGCTGGCGTAGGCGCCGGTGCGGCGCGGATCGGCGAACAGGCGCAGGTCGAGCAGCGGCGCACGGACGCTCGCCTGCACCGCCAGGAAGCAGGGCAGCCCGACGACGAAGGCGCCGAGCCCGGCCAGCACCACCGGGCTGGTCCAGCCCAGCGGGCCGCCCTCGGACATCACCAGGATCAGGCCGGACAACGCGATGCAGGAGAGCAGCGCGCCGGCCAGGTCGAACCGCTCCGCCGGACGCGCCGCGGGCGGTCGCAGCACCAGGGCGGCCCAGCCGAGCCCGACCAGCCCGACCGGAACGTTGAGCCAGAACAGCGCGCGCCAGCCGAGATGCTGCACCAGCAGGCCGCCCAGCGCCGGTCCAAGCATCTGCGACAGCGCGGCCACCATCGCGTTCAGGCCGAGCGCACCCGCCAGACGGTCCTGCGGGAACGCGTCGGCCAGCAGGGCCGTGGTGTTGGTGATGATGGCGGCGGCGCCGACGGCGCTGGCCATGCGCATGGCGATCAGCATGCCGGCGCTCCCGGACGCGCCGCAGCCGAGGCTGGCCAGGATGAACAGCGCAAGCCCGGCGAGGTAGAGGCCGCGTCGCCCGACCAGGTCGGCGAGCCGCCCGAACACCAGCAGCAGCAGGGTGTTCACCAGCATGTAGCTGAGCAGGATCCATCCCGCCTGGCCGGGCCCGGCCCGCAGCGAACGGACGATCGAGGGCAGCGCCACGTCCAGCGTGCTGGTGTTGGTGAATGTCAGCAGCACGCCGATGCTGGTCGCCGACAGCACGCGCCAGCCATGCCGGAGGTCGGGGGCGACCTCCGCACGAGGCGCCGCCGTGCGCAGGGGCATCAGGCCGCGACGGACTGGGCGCGACGACAGGCCATGCGCGGCTGGATCCGATCGGCGAAGCGGTCCATGCCTTCCAGGAAGTCATCGAAGACCAGCATGATCCCGGCCGACCCTTCGACCGCAGCCGCCTCGTCGAGCAGCGACGCGACCGTCTCGTAGGAGCCGACCAGGGTGCCGATGTTGAGGTTGACCGCACCCTCGGGAAGGTTGATGTGGCGGGCGGTCGAGCCTGCCGCGGCGGTGGTGTCGGCCGACCCCTGTTCCGCCATCCAGGCCAGGGCCTCGACGTCGATGCCGGCCTTGTAGGCCGCCCAGCGTGCCTCGGCGGCCGCGTCGGTCTCGTCGGCGATGATCATGAACAGCACGTAGGATCCGACGGCGCGGCCTGTGCGGGCGGCGGCCTCGATCAGCTGCCGGTTGCCCGGCGCATGGGCGGTCGGAGTGTTCACGCCGCGGCCGATCACGAAGTTGTAGTCCGCATATTCGGCGGCGAAGCGCATGCCACGCTCGCTCTGGCCGGCGGCGACCAGCGGGATCGGGTGGTGCGGACGCGGGCTCAGACGGCAGTCGTTCATGGTGAAGTGCCGGCCGGCGAAGCTCGATGCCCCGGTCTCCCAAAGCTCGCGCATGACCGAGACGTATTCGCTGCTGTAGTCGTAACGGTAGCCGAAGTAGTTGTCCCCCGGCCACACCGACATCTGGTCGTACTCGGCCTTCTGCCAGCCGGACACGATGTTGACGCCGAACCGTCCTGGCGCGATGTCGTCGATCGTGACCGCCATGCGGGCGACGATCGCCGGCGGGATCGTCAGCAGGGCCACGGACGCGTAGAGCCTGATCCGGGTCGTGACCGCGGCAAGGCCGGCCATCAGCGTGAACGACTCCAGGTTGTGATCCCAGAATTCGGTCTCGCCTCCGAAGCCGCGCAGCTTGATCATCGACAGGGCGAAGTCGAGGCCGCACGCCTCCGCCTTCTGCACGATCTGGCGGTTCAGCGCGAAGCTCGGCTTGTACTGCGGGGCTGCCGTCGAGATCAGCCAGCCATTGTTGCCGATCGGAATGAAGACGCCGATATCCATGTGCCGCTCCAGGTCGGACGCGAGGGGAGCCTGTCAGCCCCGGGCGGGACGATGATCCCGCCCCAGGGTGCGGAATATCTGCGTCGTCATCTCGGCCCGCAGCGCGTTCAGCGTGGCCTGCTCGGCCTCGCTGGGCTTGTAGGCCTCCACGGCCTCGCCTGCCACGACGCCGTGCCGGGCCAGCACGGCTTCGACGATGAACAGCCGCTCACGGACGATCCAGAGCCCGGCGGAGACCTCCATGATCATGGAGAGCATCTGGTCTATACCGTCCTGCTCGAAGAAGGCCGGGCGGCGCCCGGCCGCATCGAGGGGCAGCACCGACATCCTAGCGCTTCCAGGCGCCGAAGCCGAACCACCTCAGCGCCGCGCTGAGCCGGCCGGTCTCGCCGCCGATCACTGCCTCTCCGCGCACAGCCTCGGTGAAGTCGGCGTCCGACATGTAGGTGTACTGCGGCACGGTGAACTGGAAGTACGTGTCGGCCGGGAAGCCGCCGGCCTGCGTCAGGCCCTCGTACGACTGGTCACGGAAGGCGCGGTAGTACGGCTCGGCGTTGTAGTAGCAGTCCCAGTCAAGATAGAACTGGTCATAGGGGTCGAGCGCGTCGTTCGGCGGCAGTTCCATGTTCACCAGCAGGCCGCCGGGCCGCAGCACGCGGTGTGCCTCCGCCATGAAGCGCCGGATGTCGGCGACGGACAGCTCGTGCAGGAACATCGAGCTGAAGACGACGTCGAAGCTGTTGTCGGGGAAGGCGAGCGCGGTCGCGTCCATCTGGCTGAAGTCCGCCGCGAGGTCGAGGCTGCCGGCACGCGCGTGGGCATAGCGGAGCACCGACGACGAGACGTCAACCCCGTGCACGCGGGCGTTCGGGAAGCTGCGCTTCCAGGCGAGCGTGTTGTGCCCGACGGTGCAGCCGCAATCCAGGATGTCGGCAGGCGCGAAATCCGGATAGCGCTTGGCGATGTAGTTGGCCATCGACATGCCGATGTCGTCGAGGCCCTTGCCCATGAACCCGGCCGAGAACACCGCGAGGCCGTTGTCGTAGATGGCGCCGGCAGCCGGCGTCTCCGGCGACGCGTAGACGCCCGGCATGAGGTGGACGTCGATCGCGGTCACGTTCTCCGGCGGCTCGAGCGCCGGGTCGAGCGACAGGCTGCCGCCGGCGACGCCGTCGAGCGCGGCCGCCTTGGCCTGCATCGCCGGCAGCCCGGCCTCGATCGCCGGTATCACCGAGCGCCACACCATCTCCTGGGCGTTGTAACGAACTGCACTGTAGAACTTGAAGATCACGTCGCCCCGCATGGCGGCATGCACCTCGTCCTGGGTCTCCGGCTTGCGTCCGAGCTGGCGCTCCAGCGCCGGCTCGACGGCGTCCCGGTAACGCTGCTTCATGCCTGCCGCCATCTCGTTGAGCAGGTAGCCGCGAACCGAGGACACGAAGTCCTGCCGGGCGCAGGTGTTCCGGTCATGCGCAACCTTCATCTCGTGAAGCAATTCCATCGGCATCAGGGCGCTCCTTCCGAATGATTTGACCAGACAAATGACATTCGCGCTCGCCGTCAAGCACCATCGAGGGTCAGCCGGGCAGCGTAACGGCTGCGGGCACCCCTCACAGGGCGACGACCTCGACGAGGCTGCCATCCGGAGCGACCACGACGCCACTCATCCGGCCGGCATAGATCACTCCGGCCGCGGTCGTGGGAGGGGCGATCCACACGCCGTCCAGGCGCGCGAAGTCGGGGCTGAGAAACGTCGCCATCGCCATGCCCGGCGGCAGCGCGCCGGCCGGCCGCGTCCGCGCCGCTGCGGCGGAGGGATACTGGTCGAGTTCGAGAAACACGTCGCGACCGTGCGCGACGGCGGCGATGTCGTGCTTCTGCGTGGCCGGCAGGCCGAAGGCGTCCGACAGCACGCCATACTCGACCGCCATCGTCGCGCCCGGATCAAGCCGCAGCCGGTCGGCGAACCACGCGCGCGACGCGTGCAGGTCGGCACAGGCGAGGACGACGATGAAAAGCCTGTCGACCGGGCAGACGGCCCGCGGCAGGTCCAGGCCGGGCAGGTCGCCATCGATCTGGGTGAGGAAGACGACCTCCCGGTCCGGACCGCGTACCTGCATGGCCGTGATCATCGGCAATCCGTCCAGCGGCTTGGCCGGACCGATGATCTCGAACGGCGACCCCGCCAGATGCCGTTGCAATGCAAGAACATCCTGCACGCAGATCTCGATCGCCGCCCACCCGTGGCTGCGCAACGGTTGGTAGTCGTCCGGCGTCCCGCCCTCGATGAAGCGGAGATACACCTCGGCGCCGGAGGCCGGCGCGCAGACGCAACAGTGTCGTCCGGCACTGCCAGGCACGCCCCACACATCGGCACGCTCGCGCGACACCGAGCCACGCTCGACCAGTCGGTAATCGAACCATTTGGCATAGCGCGCGGCGGTTGCGTCCGGATCGGCGGTTACGAGGGTGGCAGCGCGCAGGAGCTGCATCAGCCGGCCGGCCGAACGGTGCCGGTCACGCGCACGGAATTTCCCCTTGGCGGCTTCTCCTGCATGGCGAACAGCCTTCCATCCGCGGTGTCACTTGTCTATACCTTTGACCCGCCATGAGCACCGCTCGAAACGCTTCCGGGGTCTGCATGCCGACACGCCTTATCGCCTTGTTCAACCTCAAGCCAGGTGTCAGCACGAAGGACTACGAGCACTGGGCACGCACGACGGACCTCCCGACGGTGCGCGCGCTCGGCTCGATCGCCGGCTTCGAGATATTGCGCACCACCGGCGTGCTCGGCGGCGGCGCTCCCCCCTATGCCTATATCGAGATCATTGACGTGTCGGACATGGCGCACTTCGGCGAGGACGTGGCGAGCGAAACGATGACGGCGATCGCCGCCGCGTTCCGCAGCATGGCCGACGTCACGTTCCTGACCACCGAGCCGCTTGCGGCCGCATGAGCGGAGCCGGGGTCGACCTTGCCGGCAAGGTCGCGGTTGTCACGGGCGCGGGGCGTGCCGGCGGCCTGGGTGCGGCCATCGCGACGCGGCTTGCCGCCGCGGGTGCCTGCGTCGTGGTCTCCGACCTCGGGCACGAGGCGGACAGGAGCACGCCGGCCGCGATGATCGGCCTGGCCGACGAGATGGAGCAGGTGGCACAGGGGCTGCGCACGCTCGGTGCCGCCGCCTCGACCTGCGCCTGCGACGTGAGGCGCTACGACGAGGTCGCGGCCCTTGGCCGGCATGCGGTGTCGCGTCACGGCCGGCTCGACATCTGGGTGAACAATGCCGGGATCGGCTACATCATGAAGCCGCTGCTGGAGGTGGCGCCCGAGGATTGGCAGGCGGTGATCGACGTCAACCTGACGGGCGCGTTCTTCGGCCTGCGCGTCGCGGCCGAGCTCATGGTGGCTGCCGGCTGCGGCGGCCGGATCGTCAACATCGCGAGCCAGGCCGCCAAGTCGGGCTTTCCGCACGCCCAGGCCTACACCGCCTCCAAGCACGGCCTGGTGGGACTCGCGCGCTCGGCCGCGATCGAGCTCGGCCCGCACGGCATCACCGTCAACAACGTCTGCCCGAACCACGTCACCACCGGGCTCGGCGCCTGGCAGAACGACTACTTCTCCAAGGTGACGGGGCACGGCTCGGTCGAAAGCTACATGCAGGCGATGGCCCTGCGCATCCCGATGCGCCGACCGGGACGACCGGAGGACACGGCCGGCGCCGTCGCCTTCCTCTGCTCGGATGCGGCCCAGTACATCACGGCGGAGTCGATGAACGTCTCGGGCGGCGAGGAGCCGCATTGAGGCATGACGTGACGCAGCGCCTGGCGGGTGGCGGCGCATCCCTCCTGCCATCCGCGGCGAACGGCCGGTGAGCAGCGTCCGCAGCCTGCTGTTCGTTCCAGGCAACCGTCCCGAGCGGGTGAGGAAGGCGCTGCAGGCCGGCGCCGATGCCGTCTGCATCGACCTGGAGGACGCGGTGCCGCCGGGCGACAAGGCGGCGGCGCGCCACGACGTTCCGGCCCTGCTTGCATCGTATGCAGAGGCGCGCCTTGGCCGTGGCGGCCCTCCGTCCCTCGGACTTCGCGTCAATGGCCTGGTGACCGCGGACGGCTGGCGCGACCTCGCGGGCCTGGCCGACATGGCGACGCCACCGGACTTCCTGATGCTGCCCAAGGTTGCGAGCGCAGCCGAGCCTGCGCTCGTTGCCGGGGTGCTGCCCGGGCTGGCGCTCTGGCCGATCGTCGAAAGCGCATCCGGGCTCGCCGAGGCGAGGGCGATCGCCGCGGCCCCCGGCGTTGCCGGACTGCTGTTCGGTGCGGTCGACTTCGCCGCCGAGAGCGGCTGTGGGCTCGGGTGGGACGCACTGCTGCATGCGCGCGGAGTGCTGGCGACGGCACGCGCGTCGAGCGGCGTGCAGCTTCTCGACGTGCCCCTCATCGACGTGCATGACCTCGAAGGCCTCGCGAGCTCCAGCGCACGGTCGCGCTCGCTCGGCTTCACCGGACGCGCCTGCATCCATCCGCGGCAGGTCGAGGCGGTCAACCTCGCCTTCACCCCGACCGCCGCCGAGGTCGACCAGGCAAGGCGGCTGCTCGCCGCCTTCGAGCTCGCCGGCGGCGGCGTCGCACTGCTCGACGGCAGGCTGATCGACAGGCCGGTCGTGCTCGCCGCCCGGCGCCTGCTGGCGCAGGCCGGGCGGGTCTGAGATGACCGACGGCATCCTTGCCGCGGCGCTCCACGGCGTCGCCCCCTGCTGCCTTCGGCACAGCCCCGAACTCGGCAGGCGCGACACGACACCTGATGCGACTGCGGATGCCGCCGCGACGGAGGAGGTGACGTGAAGCTGGCCGGCCTACGGGTTCTCGACCTCTCGCTGTTCCTGCCGGGACCGATGATGACGCTGATGATGGCCGATCACGGCGCCGACGTGGTCAAGGTCGAGCCGCCTGGCGAGGGCGAGCCCACCCGCGGCATCGGCGACCGCAGCGGTGCCGACTCGGTCCTGTTCCGCAACACCCATCGCGGCAAGCGCTCGGTCCAGCTCGACCTCAAGACCGAGCCGGGCCAGGAGGCGCTGCTGGCCTGGGCGCGCGCGGCCGACGTCCTGGTCGAGGCCTTCCGCCCCGGCGTCGCCGCGCGCCTCGGCGTCGACTACGCGCGGCTGTCGGCCCTCAACCCCGGCCTCGTCTACTGCTCGATCTCCGCCTTCGGCCAGACCGGCGCACGGCGCGGCGTGCCGGCGCACGACGTCGCGGTGCAGGCCTGGGCCGGGATACTGGCGCTCAACGAGGGCCAGGACGGCAAGCCGACGATGCCGCACCTGCCAGTCGCCGACGCGCTCGCCTCGCTGACGGCGCTGTCCGGCGTGATGATGGCGCTGTATCGGCGCCAGCAGACCGGCCTCGGCGACCACCTCGACGTCGCCATGCTCGACGCGACGCTGGCCTGGACGCCGAACGTGATCGGGCGGGTGTTCGCCAGCGGCTGCGCCAACGTGCCGAAGCAGGAGCGCTCCCTGGGCGGCGCCGCGCTCTACAACCTCTACGAGACGTCGGACCACGCCTGGATCGTGCTCGGCGGCTCGGAAGCGAAGTTCGCCGCCAACCTGCTCGAGGGTCTCGGCCGTCCCGACCTGCTGCCGCTGGCCGTCAGCCCGCCCGGCCCCGCACAGGAGCCGGTGCGCGCGTTCCTGCGCGACGCCTTCGCCGCGCGCAGCCGCGCGGACTGGGAGGCCTGGTTCGTGGACCGCGACATCGCCTTCTCGCCGGTCCGCACGCTCAAGGAGGCGGTGGACGACCCCGAGCTCGCCGCACGCGGCATGATCGGACGCGATGGCGACGGGTTCGCCCACCTCGGCACGCCGATACGCTTCCTGGACGAGCCGGCCGTCCTGCGCCTCGACGCCCCGGCGCTCGATGCCGGTGCCGGCGAGGCCTGGTTCGCATGAACGCCGCCGAGGCCTTTGTCGACCACGCGCTCGGCGTCGAATGGCGGCAGCTGTCGCCGCAGACACGCGAGCACGTCAAGACGTTCCTGCATGACACGCTGGCGGTCGCGGTCGCCGGCGCCGCGGCCGCCTACACCGACGTCGTGCTGGGGGTTGTCGCCGGCTGGCTGCCATCCGACGGCGGCGGGCGGAACCGCCAGGGGTGCGGCGTGCCCGGCCAGCCCGGGCTTCGCCTGCCGGCCGGCGAGGCGGCGTTCCTGACCGCCTTCCAGATCCACGCCCAGGAGTTCGACTGCGTCCACGAGGGCGCGGTGCTGCATCCGATGACGGTGGTCGGCGCGGTCCTGATGGCCGAGGCGCAGCGCGGAGAGGCGGTGCCGGGTGCCGAGCTGCTGGCCGCGGCGGTCGCCGGCGTGGACGTCGCCGTCGGCCTGGGCCTTGCCGCCACCACGCCGATCCGCTTCTTCCGCCCTGCGACCGCCGGCATCTTCGGCGCGGTCGCCGCCCTCGCACGGCTGCGCCGGCTCGGCCGCGACGTCACCCTGAACGCGTTCGGCCACGCGCTTGCCTTCGCCTCGGGCACCATGCAGGCGCACAGCGAGGGCAAGCCGGCCCTGCCGCTGCAGATCGCCAACGCGGCGCGCAACGCCCTCGCCGCGGTCGACTTCGCCCGGGCCGGCATGCCCGGGCCGCTGGCCTCGCTGGACGGCCCCTACGGCTACCTGCCGATGATGGAGGGCGGCTTCGACCTTGCGCGCGTGCTGCCCTCGCTCGGGCACGGCCACCGGATCGACGAGGTGAGCTGCAAGCCGTTCCCGAGCGGCCGGGCGACGCATGGCGCGATCGTCGCCGCGCAGGCGCTGCGCCGCGAGCACGGGATCTCCGCGGCGACGCTGGAGCACCTGACGTACCGGGCGCCGCCGCTGATCCGCCAGCTCTGCGGCCGGGCGATGGCGCCGGGCATGCAGTTCGCCCAGGCCCGGCTCTGCATCCCGTTCGCGGTGGCGCTGGTGCTGACGCGCGGCACCGTCGCGCTGGAGGACTTCACCGAGGAGCGGTTCGCCGACCCGGCGCTGCTGGCGCTGGCCGGCCGGGTCGAGGTCGAGGTCGACGGCAATGCCGACCCGGCGGCGTTCGTGCCCGCGCGCGCGATCGCGCGGCGGCGGGACGGCAGCGAGGCGAGGGTCGAGGTGCCGGTGCAGTTCGGCTCGCCGTCCTGGGCCCTGTCGCGCGACCAGTACCGGGCCAAGGCGCGCGACTGTCTCCGCTTCGCCGGACTGGAACGCGTGCACGAGGCCCTTGCTGGGGCCGTCGACGGGCTCGATGCCTGCCCGGATGCCGCCCTGGCGTTGCAGATGGCACAGGGAGAGACCGGATGAGCCTGCCCGACAATGGGCCCGACGACGGGCACCACAGCTACTGGAACACGATCGACCTGCCCGCGGTGCTGCGCGACCACCCGATCGGCGGCGACTTCACCCGGCTTGCGACCACGATCAGCCGCGACGCGCTCAGGGCGCGCCAGGAGCTGCTGTTCCGCCGCTGCGTGGCGCGCGCCTGGACGACGCCGTTCTACCGTCGGCTCTGGGGCGCGGCCGGCCTGGAGCCAGGCGACATCCGCGGCCTGGACGACCTGCCGCGTCTGCCGGTCTTCGACAAGTCCGACCTGGTGGCCTCGCTGTCCCGGGCGCCGCCGTTCGGCGACCTCGCCGACTTCGCCGGCCGCCCGGCGCGCCTGCCGGCGATCCTGCATACGACCTCGGGGACCACCGGCACCCCCCAGGCGATGCTGTTCGGCGCCAAGAGCCGCGAGGTGCAGGCGCTGCTGCTCGGCCGGCTGTACCGGTTCCAGGGCCTGCGGTCGGACGACGTCGTGCACTCCGTCTACGGCCACGGCATGATCAACGGCGGCCACTACGTGCGCGAGGCGATGACGCACTGGACCAGTGCCACGTTCCTTTCCGCCGGCACCGGCGTCGAGACGCGCTCGGCCCAGCAGGTCGAGCTGATGGCGCGCTTCGGCGCCACCGTCCTGGTCGGCTTCGCCGACTACCTGCGCAAGCTGGCCGAGGTGGCGCGCGAGGCCGGCCTGCTGCCCGGGCGCGACATCCCGGTGCGGATGATTTCCGGTCATTTCGGCCGCGAGGACCGCAAGACCATTTCGGCCGCCTGGGGTGGTGCCGCCTGCTTCGACTGGTACGGCGTCGGCGACACCGGCGTGATCGCCGGGGAGGGTCCGGACCGCGACGGGCTCTACGTCATGGAGGACGCGCACGTGGTCGAGCTGTGCGACCTGGAGAGCGGCCGGCCGGTGGCGGACGGCACGCCCGGAGACCTGGTCGTGACCTGCCTCTACAAGGACGACCTCGCACCGCTGATCCGCTTCAACACCCACGACGTGTCGCAGGTGCGCCTCGGCTCCTCCTCGATCGGCGTCGGCCTGACCCGCATCGAGGGCTTCCTCGGCCGTTCGGACAACATGGTGAAGATCCGCGGCATCAACATCTTCCCGCAGGCCATCGGGCCGATCCTCGATCAGGACGACGGGTTTGCCGGCGAGTTCATCTGCCATGCCCGGCGCGCCGAGGACGGGCGCGACTGCTTCGTCGTGATCGCGGAAACCGCTGCCGCGCCGCAAACGCATGACGTGGTGCGCGGCCGGCTGGCCGCGCTGCTGCGCCAGCGCACCGGCATCGAGATGCAGGTCGAGCTGGTCGAGCGCGGCGCCACCGCCGCCGCCACCGGGATCGACACGCGGCAGAAGCCGATCCGGCTCGTCGACCAGCGGCCGCGATGAGCGGGCCGGTCGAGGCGGGCGTCGCCGGGCTGGCGCGGCTGTTCGCCGACGGCGCGGTCCGGCCGACCGATGCCTGCGAGGCCTATCTGGAGGCGATCGCGGCGCGCGACGGGGCGCTCTGCAGCTACGTCCATGTCGACGCCGAGGGTGCGCGGCGGGCGGCGCAGCACAGCGCGGACCGGTGGCGGTCCGGCTGCCCACGCTCGCGGATGGACGGCGTCCCCGTGGCGGTGAAGGCCAACATCGCGGTGGCCGGTCTCCCCTGGCACGCCGGCATCGCCGCCTATCGCGGGCGCGTTGCGACGCGCGACGCCGCCTGCGTCACCCGGCTGCGCGAGGCCGGCGTCGTCGTGCTCGGCCTGGCGAACATGCACGAGGGTGCCCTCGGCGGCACCACCGACAACCCCGCCTTCGGGCGCACGCACAACCCCTGGCGCCACGGCTGGACCGCCGGCGGCTCGTCCGGCGGCTCCGCGGCCGCCGTCGCCGCCGGGCTGTGTGCCGCGGCCCTCGGCACCGACACGCTCGGCTCGGTGCGCATCCCGTCGGCCTACTGCGGCGTGTTCGGCCACAAGCCGGCACGCGGCGGAATACCGGGAAACGGCGTCGTGCCGCTCTCGCCCAGCCTCGACGAGGTCGGCGTGCACGCCCGCTCGGCCGAGGATTGCGCCTGCCTGCTGGCCGTGCTGACCGGGCGGGACACCGCGCCGCCAGCCGCCGCGGCACGGCTCGCGGTGCTCGACGTCACCGGCCAGGTGGAGGTCTGCCCGGCCGCGTCGGCAGCCCTGGACGACGCCGCCCGTCGGGCCGAGGCCGCCGGTCTGGCGACCGAGCGGCTGCGGCTCGACCTGGACTACGGGCGGCTCAGGCGGGCGGCGCTGCTGCTGCTGGAGCGCGATGCGCACGACGAGCACGCCGCGGCGATGCTGGCCGACCCGAACGGCTTCACCCGATCGTTCACCGCGCTGCTTGCCTGGGGCCAGGCGCAGCCCGACGACCGTGTGCAGGCGGCCAGGGCGATGCTGACGGCAGCGGCAGGGCTGCTGCGCCAGCAGGTCGGCCGCCACACTGCCGTGCTCGCCCCCACCGTGGCGCAGCCCGCTTTTGCCTTCTCGGCGCCGACGCCGACCGACCAGGCAGACCTCACCGCGCCGGCCAGCATCGCCGGGCTTGCCGCCTGCGCCTGCCCCATCGGGTTTGCGGACGGGCTGCCGCTCTCGATGCAGGTGATCGCGTCGACGGACGAGGCCTGCATGACCGTGGTGGCGGCGTACAGCAGGCAAAGCCTGTTCGTCGAAGGAAGAGTGCAGACAACCTCCAGGCCTGTTGAGGCATCTTTGCCAGAGGTGCCTTGAAGTCTGACGCCGCTGAACTCAGCGGCTGACCTGCTGGATGCAGGGGTAGCTGCACAGCGAGTTGAGGCGTTCTGGCGTGAGCCGGTTCCAGGCGCCGACGATGGCGACACGGTCGTCGAGCAACCGGTGCGGAAGGAAGCGCTTGCGCAGGCATGGCCGGACGCGCCCGACCGGGTTCAGCCTGGAGTGTGTCATGAACCTGGAAGCCCGACTTCGTGCCTCGCAGTAGGAAGAAAGCACGTTCTTTCTTGAAAGAAAGAACCAAAGAACTTTCCCCGACGGGTTCAGGGCTGCCCGCGCGGCCACGACCTCATGGGCAAAGTCTTTTTGCTTCTTTTTCTTCAGAAAAAGAAGGTTCTTGCTGTTCCTTCCGGACAAGGAGCTGTTGTGGGATTCATAGAAAATTCGGCCTGCGCTTTTCCAGGAACGCCGCGCGGCCCTCGGCCATGTCGGGCCCGGAGGCCGCCTCGGCGAACCAGCGCCGTGTCTCCTCGGTGTCGGCCTGCACGCCTGCCGCGATCAGGCCGAGCGTCGCCTTGGTGATGCGGATCGACGTCGACGAGCCGGCAGCGATCTCCAGCGCCAGCGCCTGCACCGTGTCGCCCAGCGGCGCCGCCTCGACAAGCTGGTCGAGCAGACCGATGCGGAGCGCCTCGTCGCCACCGATCATCCGGCCGGTGTAGAGCAGCAGCCGCGCCTGCGACGGACCAACGGCCGCGCAAAGCCGGCGGGTGTCGCCCAGGCTGTAGGCCAAGCCGAGCTTGCCCGGCGTGATCGCGAAGCGCGCGTTCGAGGATCCGACCCGCAGGTCGCATGCGAGCGCGAGACTGCAGCCCCCGCCGATGCAAGCGCCCTCGATCTGCGCGATCACCGGCTTGGGGCAGTCGGCGATCGCGCTGATCGCGGCGCCGAGCGTGCTGCCGTAGGCGGCGATGGTCGCCGGCGTCGCATAGGTCTCGGCGAACTCGGCGATGTCGGCGCCGGCGGCGAAATCGGGGCCGGCGCCGCAGAGCACCGCAACCTTCACCTCCGCAGCGGCGATGATCTCGGCGATCAGGCCGGGCAGCGCGCCCCACATGGCTGCCGTCAGCGCGTTGCGCTTGGCCGGGCGGTCGATGATCAGCCGGGCGACCGGCCCGTCGCGTTCGATCCGCAGCAGCTCAGGCATGGGTTCTCCCGTCGAAGGGGCGGCCCGACGCGAAATGGCGGGCGATGTCGAGACGCCGGGTGATCCAGATCTCCGGCTTGCTCGCGACGTGCTGCAGCAGCCGGTCAAGCGCGCGGGCCCGGCCGGGCCGGCCGATGATGCGCAGGTGCAGGCCGATCGACAGGAGGGCGGAGGATGCCTCGTCGTGGAGCTGATCGACGCTGGCGATGCAGTAGTCGAGCCAGGCCTGGGCGGTGTAGGCCGGGTCGGACCACATCTTCATGTCGTTGGTGTCGATCTGATACGGCACCACGACGATCGGGCGCCCGGCCGGCGCTTCCCAGAACGGCGTCTCGTCGGAGAAGTCGTCCATGTGGTAGAGGTAGCCTTCCTCCGCCAGCAGGCGGCGCGTGTTCTCGCTGGTCAGATAGCGGCTGAGCCAGCCGAGCGGGCGCTGCCCGGTGCTTGCCTCGATCGACCGGGTTGCCCGAACGATGAAGTCGCGTTCCTGCGCCTCGTCCATCTTGTACTGGAACTGCCAGCGGTAGCCATGGCTGCACGCCTCGTGGCCGGCCGCCGTGATCGCGCGGGCGAGCGCCGGCGCCTGCTCGAGCGCCTGCCCGCACACCGTCCACGTCGCCAGGCAGCCGTGCCGCGCGAGCAGGCCGAGCACGCGCGGACCGCCGACCTTGATGCCGAACAGGTAGTTGCTCTCGTTGGC
Organism: uncultured Acetobacteraceae bacterium; assembly: GCA_964236585.1. GTDB lineage: Bacteria > Pseudomonadota > Alphaproteobacteria > Acetobacterales > Acetobacteraceae > CAXSEF01. The sequence continues at coordinate 15,040 of CAXSFE010000007.1, read as the reverse complement.
GTGGCTGCGCACCGGGCCACGCACGAACATCCCGAGCTCGTCCACCGCCTCCATGCCGCCGTCGCCCCGCAGCAGCGAGCGCTCCGAGCCCTCCTCGACGTTGACGACGAACGAGACCGCGAGGCGCGATCCGCCCGGCCAGGCAAGCCGCGCCGGTGCCGGCACAGCGCCGCTCATGCGGTTGCGCGGCGCGGCTGGCCCGGTGCCGCCAGGCCGGCCTCGGCGAGGCACGCAGCGCGTGGGGCGTCGTGACCGCGCCCGGTTCCGGACACGCGGGGGGAGGGGCGGCAGACGCGCAGCCCCTCGCGCAGACACGCCGTCGCGGCCGTCCCGACGGTGCCGAACGCCGTCAGGACGACGCCGTGGGCCGTCCCGGCGGCCCTGCAGCGCCGGAGATCATGACGTCGGCGCAAAAGCCGACAGAGCCGCTTCCGGCCGTGCCTCGACGAGCTTGTAGCGCTGGAGAAGCAGCAGGCTCGCGGCCGTGAGCACAGCCGGAACGACCGAGAGGTTGAGCGCGATGCTGAAGGTTGCCCCGGCGCTTTGCACGCCGGCGCCACCGGTGGAGGATGCAAACCCCATGATGCTCAGCAGGATGCCCGCGATCGCCGGGCCGAGCGCAAAGGCGAGCTTCTCGACGGCGGAGAACACGCCGGAGAACACGCCCTCCCGGGAGACGTGGTAGAGCTGCCGGTCACGCTCGATGGTGTCGGTCAGCATCGAGAATGCCATCAGGATGAAGCCGGAGTTGAACGTTCCGATCACCAGCGCGCGCAGCAGGATCAGCGCGCCCTGGGTCGAGAGCGGTCCGAGCAGCGGCAGGACGACCAGGACGTCCGTTGCCGGATGCACCCAAAGCCAGGTCAGCGTCACCAGGATCCAGCAGACGATGCAGAGCATGTATGTGCGCAGCTTCCCGATGCGGCGGGAGACGGCGAGCCACAGCGGCTGAGCGGCGGCGGCCGTGAGGCTCAGCACGATGACGAACGGCAGGATCAGCGGGATGTCCTGCACGACATAGATGAAGAACAGGCCGAGCACCGTGTAGCCGGTCGCGCTGCCGAGCATCTGGATGAAGTAGGCTCCGGCCACGATGGTGAATGGCCGGTTGGCCGCCGCGAGCCTGAACTGGGCAAGGATCGGCAGGGCACGCGGCACCTCGGTCATCACGCGCGCCCGTGCGGTCCCGGCATACGACGCGACCATGCTGACAAGGCAGATGCTCCCCAGCACGGCGCCCATCGCGGCATACCCGGCGCGGCCACCGCCGAACCAGCCGACCAGTGGCTGCGCGGCGCCGGCGCCGATGATGAGCCCGACGGCGGTGAACACCAGCCGGTAGGCGATGATCTTGGTGCGCAGGTGCGTGTCGTCGGTCATCTCGGCCGCCATGGTGAGATAGGGCACGGAGAAGATGCTGAACGCCGTGGACGCCACGGCGAACATTAACGTGCTGTAGGCGGCAGCGGAGATCGGGGACGCGAAATGCGGCGGCACGAAGAGAAGAAAGAACGTCAGGCCTGACATGATGCCGCCGACCAGGAGGAACGGTCGTCTGCCCCAGAAGGGACGCCGGCGATCGGAGAACGCACCCATCAGCGGGTCGCAGAAGATGACCCAGAGCTTGGGCAGCAGGATCGACGCGCCGGCCATCCAGGCAGGAACGCCCAGCATGGTGCTGAGAAAGATCGGCAGCAGAACGGCGGGCGTGTCGCGAAAGATCTGGCCGCCGACCTGACCGACGCCATAGCCCATCAGCAACGAGGTCGGCAACGTGTCGGTAGCAGCCGCAGCGCTGGCCGACCCGTTCGCATCGGCCTGGATCGTCATCTTAACATCCTCTATGAGAGCTTGACTCGGTCGCTGGTAGATGATGGCACTCGGCAGGCGAATAGGACTGGACAATTAGCCTAGACGCTGCGGTGGCCGACCGGCAACCGAGCTGACGCGTTCGATGCCAAATTTATTGAGCGCGACGGTCGCTGAACGGCCTACGACTGAGGGAAACAATCAAGGGCGTCGAACGCCTGGAGGAGGGAACGTGTTCATAGGCAGCCGCGAGCGGCATCCGCTCTACAAGAGCATAGCGGACTCGCTGCAGGAAGAGATCGCCAAGGGCGAGCACCTGGTTGGCAGCCTGTTGCCGACCGAGATTGAGCTGTCGCAGCATTACGGTGTCTGTCGCCAGACCGTACGCGATGCACTGCGCATACTCAGCGACAACGGCCTGGTACGCCGTCGCCGTCGGGTCGGCACCGTCGTCATCGCGCGTGCACCGACGCCTTCATACGTGCAGCCGCTGCAGAACTTCCAGGACCTGCTGCATTACGCACGCAACGCCAAGCTGACGATTGATCACTATGGTCCGGCCAGCGACTCGCGTCTGACCCGCCGGCTCGAACTAAGGGCCGCAGACTGGATTCTCGTCGAGGGCCTGCGCGGGTCTTCCGACCTGCCGGTGGCCGCGACGACGGCCCTGGTGCGACGCGATTGCGCACCGACCCGAGCCGCCCTGGAACGACGCATCGAGGCGTTCAGCCAGGTGATCGAGCGGACGAGCGCGATCACGACGTGCCGGGTCGAGCAGGAGATCACCGCCGCATCGCTCACGACGCGTCAGGCAAGAGCTCTGCGCGCCACAGCGGCCGCACCCGCACTGCGCATGTTGCGCAGGTACTTCGACCAGGACGAGAGGCTCTATCTGATCAGCGACAGCGTTCATCCGGCAAACCGCTTCACTTACACGATGAGCTACAACCGCTCGGCTGACGCCGACGGGTAGGAACCGTGGCAAAGGTTGTCTGGAGGGTGTCATGAACCTGCAGGCCCGACTTCGTGCCTCGCAACAGGAAGAAGGCACGTTCTTTCTTGAAAGAAAGAACCAAAGAACTTCCCCCATGGGTCCGGACCTGCCCGTGCGGCCAGGACCTCATGGGCAAAGTCTTTTTGCTTCTTTTTCTTCAGAAAAAGAAGGTTCTTGCTATCCTTTCCGGATAAGGAGCTGTTGCGGGACTCATGACGCCCTCTAGATCGGATTGCGGGCGACAAGCTGGCGCGCGATGATGATGCGCTGCATCTCGTTGGTGCCCTCGCCGATGCACATCAGCGGCGCGTCGCGGTAGAGCCGCTCTATCGGATACTCCTTGCTGTAGCCATAGCCGCCGAAGATGCGCATCGCCTCAAGCGTCACCTCGACGGCCGTCTCGGACGCGAAATACTTCGCAATCCCGGCCTCCATGTCGCAGCGCTGCCCGCGGTCGTAGCTGGCCGCGGCATCGGCCACGAGAAGCTCGGACGCACGGACCTTGCTCGCCATGTCGCCCAGCTTGAGCTGTATCGCCTGGTGCTCGCAGATCGGTTTGCCGAAGCTGTGGCGATGCTGGGCGTAGGCGACGCTTTCCTGAAGGGCGCGGCGCGCGAGGCCCACCGCACGCGCCGCGACGTTGATGCGGCCGAGCTCCAGGCCGCCGACAGCCATGTAGAACCCTCGTCCCTCCTCGCCGCCGACGAGGTGGCGATCAGCGTCCACCTCGACGCCGTCGAAGATCAGCTCGGCGCTGTCGATTCCCTTGTAGCCGAGCTTCTCGATCTTGCGTCCGGTGCGGTAGCCGACCAGCGGCGCGCCGGTGTCCGGGTCGACTTTCGGCACGATGAACATCGACAGGCCGCGATGCCTGGCGGAACGGTCGGGGTCGGTGCGGGCGAGGAGTGCGACCGCACTGCCTTCGATGCCGTTCGAGATCCAGGTCTTCGTGCCGTCGATGACATAGGTCCCACGATCGGTTCGCCGGGCACGCGTCTGGATCGCACCGAGGTCGGTGCCGGCGTTCGCCTCCGTGAGGCCCAGGCTGCCGCGTATGTCGCCGGCGGCCAGCCGCGGCAGCCACAGCGCCTGCTGTGCGGCGGTGCCAGACTTCTCTATGATCGCCGCCATCAGCAGATGCGAGTTGAAGATCCCGGTCAGGGACATCCACGTCTCGCTGATCAGCGTCACCACCTTGGCATAGGTCGACGCAGGCAGGCCAAGGCCGCCGAAGTCCGGCGAGATGGTCGCGCCGAACAGGCCCAGGTCACGCATCTGCTCGACCATCTCGGCCGGGTAGACGTCATCATGCTCGAGTGCGGCGGCATATGGGCGCACCGACCGGGCGAGCCAGCGGTCGACTGCATCCAGTATGATCGCCTCGTCGCCGGCCGTCGTTTCAGCAACCGGACTCGGCATGTCGGGGCTCAATATTGCGCACTCCTGTCCTCGACGGCATGGCCACGAAATGGGATCAGCATGCTCCGGACAAAGGTGCAGATCATGACTCCGTCCTGATTCACGCCGACAGTGCGCACGCTGACGACACCCTGGTTCGGCCTGCTGGCGGAGACCCGCTTGCTCAGCACTTCGGAGTGCGCATAGAGCGTGTCGCCGGCAAAGACGGGCGCAGTGAAGCGCACCTCGTCCATGCCGAGATTGGCCAGCGCCTTGTAGCTGACATCGGTGACGCTCATGCCCATCAGCAGCGCCAGCGTGTAGGGGCTGACCACGATATTGCGCTTGAACTCCGAAGACGCCGCGAAGAGGGCATCGAAGTGGATCGGATGCTGATTCATCGACAGGAGCGTGAAGGCGTGGTTGTCGTACTCGGTGATCGTCTTGCCGGGACGGTGCTCATAGATGTCGCCCACCGTGAAATCCTCGAAGCTTCGCCCGAACGTCTCGCGGTAGCGCTGCGGTCCGACCTGCTTCGAACCCTGCATGTGACCATCTTGCCTAGTATCGAGGAAACGGGAGAAGAGCGGCGCCAGCACCGCCAACCTACGTGCAAGCACCAGCCGTGAACGTGGCGGCGGCTAGAACTTATAGTCAAGGCGTACGTCCCAGATGCCAGGGTCGTTGTAGTATTTGTGACCGAACAGGTATGACACCCCGTAGTTCTGCATGGCGCAGTTCCGGCATTCCGCGGTGAACGTCCACGGTGCGCCGTTCATCTTGAAGGTGACGCCGCCATCGACAGTCACGTAGGCGGGATCGGACCCGCCGGAGGTGCCGGAGATGTCAACGTTCTGCCGACCAGCGACCTGCAGGCCGCCAGATGGCGACAGCGTGAAGCCCGGCAACCGCCACACGTAAGTGCCGGTCAACGCGACCGTTGCGGACGGCAGGTTGGCGGGCCCTGCCAGGCTGCCGTTGTCATTGACGATGCCGGAGCCGCAATTGGCCGCAACGAGCGCTGCGTTGTGCGTCTGGCGGCCGGTCACGCAGCTTCTCAGCTGGGCGGCGACGTTGGCCGCCGGGTTGTTGTAGCTTCCCTTCTGCAGTCCGAGCGACGCGGACAGCGTCAGGTCTCGACGCGGGATCCAGGCAAGGTCGCCCTCGAAGCCGTAGTCCTCGAAGCCAGCCGCGTTCTGGGTCGTGAAGTTGCCCGGCACCGGAGATGTCGACAGCAGCTGGTAATGCGCGACCTCCTCCAGGAAGACGTTGGCATCGGCCCGGAAGCGGCCACCCGGCGGCGCATAGTGCAGCCCGGTCTCATACGACCAGACTTTTTCGATGCCGAAATTGTTGAACGTGCCGGCAGAAAACGCCAGCGAGTTCCAGCCTCCGCCCTGGAAGCCTTTTGTCGCAGACGCGTAGGTCGTCCAGGCTGGATCGAACCTGTACTGCAGGGCGAAGCGTGGTGTCACGACGTCGCTCTGCAGCGTCGTCGGGTAGCCGGCGCGGTTGACGTCGACGGTGCTGAAAGGCGTTTCAAGGATGTTCGCGAGTCCGGACGTCGCCGGCCGATTCGGCGAGATCTGCAGCGTCTTGTGCTCCAGCGTGTAGCGCAGGCCCGCCGTGGCGGTCAGCCCGCCGATGATGTTGTAGTCGCCCTGACCGTAGGCAGCGATCGAGTTGGTGGTGTTGCGAAAGGTCTCGTCGCCAAAGACGATCGGGAACGGCACCACCGCCGGAAGAAAACCAGCCGCTCCGTAGTTCGTCTCGTCCGTCTCATACAGATAGTAGATGCCAGCCGTGTAGTTGATCCGCGATCCGATCTGCGAGTTCCACTTGACCTCCTGGGTGTACTCGTTGCCGAGCACGACCTCGCCGAGCGCGAACTGGCCGATGCTGTCCTGATCATCGGGCACGAGAGGGCCGAACTGACTATCGGGGAAGTCGATCGACGAGCTTTGCTTGAAGCCGCGATAGCCCGTTATGACGTGAAGGTTGCTGTTGTCAAAGAACATCGCGAAGTCGGACGCAGCGCCGTAGCTCTTGACGTCAGCGCCTTGGCCAAAGCCTGCCTTCTCGCCTGTCAGCAGGCCGTCCAGGTTGCCGTCCGTGCGAAAGCCCGTGTAGGCGATGCGGTTGTTGTTGCTGTCGGGCTCGTTGAGCACGTTGGTGCCGACGTTGTCCGAGTAGTCCGCCGAGAGGTCCCAGATGATGTTGCTGTTCTTCGGCGTCAGCCTGACGGCCTCGCGCACGCCGACGTCGTGAACGTCATTCAGCTCCTGGCCGGTGGTGACGTCCTTGACGTAGCCGTTGTCGGTGATGCCGAACACCGACGTCTTGGTGAGCACCTCGTCGCTGAGCGGGATGTCCACGGATCCGCGCGTGCTCGAGCGCGACCGGCCGCCGCCACTCTCCTCGAGGAAGCCGCCGAAATTGGGGGTTGGCGGGTTGAGCGTGACGACGATGGCGCCGCCGGTGTTGTTGCGCCCGAACAGCGTTCCCTGCGGCCCGCGCAGCACCTGGATGTTCTGCAGGTCGAACAGGGCGAAGTTGTTGTCGTTCTGGCGGCTGATGTAGATGTCGTTGACGTAGGTTCCGACCTGCGGCTCGAACGTCGTGAACGTTTCCGTCTGTCCGAGGCCGCGGATAAAGTAGGTGTTCGCGTCCGCAAAGCCGACATTGTTGCCGCCGCTGGTGTTGGGAACCAAGCGGATGAGCTCATCGGTGTTGGTGGTCTGCTGGCGCGCAAGCTGCGCGCCGGTAAAGACCGAGACGGCGACCGGCACGTCCTGCAGGCGTTGTTCACGGCGCTGCGCCGTGACCTTGACCTCCTCGATCGCGATGCCGGCCGTGTCGACGGACGCAGCGGTGGCGGCCACGGACTTCGTGGTCGTCTTCGCCGTGCTGGTCTTTGCCGGTCCGGCGGGCCGCTTGGCCGTGCGACGCGGCCGCGGCGTGGTCGGCGAGGCGACACTCGTCGGGTTGGCGTCGCTGGAGGGTGACTGCGCCGCGTCCGCAGCCGGCCCGGACTGTGCCCACGCCGGCGGAACGCCAGCCGCGACCAGGATGGCGAGCGTGGCAGCGTTGAAACAGGGGGAACAAGCACGCATTCCGATCGCCTCCACCGAACCGTAACGATCATATGCGCAACGTCCCATCCTGAGACGGCCACGACTGTCAGATCACCGCACATATGTCCGGACATAAGAACGTCGGTGTCAAGTAGGCTTGTACGCGTAACAACGGATTGGCGCCGGGATAGGGTTGCGGCGGCACACTCGGCGCCGTGTGTGGACTTCGGGTCATCGCGGCGGCCCCGTCAGCCGTCACGCCAACGACGGGTGTGCTGGCCGCCGGGAGTCTGACGGAGCGTCGCCTCTGATGGCGGCAGGCGCGTCACTGAGATGCGTCACGTTTGCTGTGGTTCGGCTGCGGTGTCGGAGCGCTGAGAGGTCACGGCGCGCGGCGCCCGGCGGCCTCGCTGCCGGCTGACGCTTCGCGGCTTGAGCAAGATCGTGGCGCCGCGCGGGATCGAGGTGAGTCGCGAGGCCGTTCGAGACCCGGAGGCGAAGCTGCTGCCGGTGATCGGCGACGCGCTGCGCAAGCACCGACACAGCACGCCGCGCCGTTGCGGCATGAGCCGACATATCGACGACACCGACCTGAAGATCCATGGCTGCCGGAACCACCTGTATCGGGCATTCGATCGGACGGCAGCCTGATCGATGCGATGCTGATCGGGCACCGCGACATGAAGGCGGCCAAGGCGGTCTTCCGTCCGGCCCAGGCGACTATGGGCTTTCGTCCGCATCAGGTGACGACGGATGGCCACGCCTCCCACCCGAGGGCGACCCGCACCGTGCTGGTCAGGACGGCCCGACACCGCACCGGCACCCGCCTGAGCAACCGGCTGGAGCACGACCGTCGCAGCATCGAGGGAGGCGTCCGACGTATGCGCGATGTCAGGAGCCACGACGCCGCTCGTCGCGCCTGCAGAGACCATGGCGACCTGCGCAGCCTCTTCCGTTCCCGGACCGTGTGCATGGGCTGGGAGGCGGGCGGGGCGCGGCAGCGTTCTGCCCGGTCCTGCGACGACGGGACCGCCGCGCTGCCGTCGCGACGAAACAGAGCCATGCCGCTCTCACGAAGGCACCGTGGCCCGCAGCCGCTGAACCGTGACTCGCGGGCTGGCGCATCCCGCGCCCGGCATGGCCGATGTCCGGCCTCGCACGCGATCGTGCGGGCTTCAGGCGGCCCACTCCGCAGGGGGCGTTCGCCCGGGACGGGAACGGGTTCGCTCAACCGGTCGCTCGCATGGTAGCGAACAGGGGTTGCCTTCGGGCCAGCATCCGGTCTGCTGAAGACCCCGCCAGGTAGGACGCAGGAGAGCCGAGTTGGACGAGGTCGCCGCCGGGCTGTCGCCATGGGCTTTCCTGGATGCCCTCGGCGAGGGGGTCTACGGCGTCGACACCCTCGGCCGCTGCCTCTTCGCCAATGCGGCCGCCGTGCGCATCCTGGGCTACGGCCGCGCCGACGAGCTGGTCGGGCTCAACATGCACGAGACGATCCATCACACCAGGCCGGACGGCAGCGTGTTCCCCCAGGCGGACTGCCCCCTCCTGCACACCGGGCGCAGCGGCAGGCCGGTGCGCCTGGAGAACGAGCTGCTGTGGCGGCGCGACGGCACCTCGTTCTTCGCCGAATACTCGGCCTATCCGATCCTGGACGGCGCGCGGGTCAGCGGCAGCGTCGTCACCTTCGCCGAGAACCTCGTGCGCCAGGACGCCAGGGTCAGGCTGGCGGTGCAGCACGCGGTCAGCCAGGTGCTGACCGAGACGGTCGGCCGCGACGAGATGCTCGCGCGCATCCTGCGCACGATCGGCAGCGGGTTCGGCTGGGATGTCGGCCTGTTCTGGCGCGCGGACGAGGCCGGGGGAGCTGCGCTGAGCCTCGGCGGCACGTGGCATGCCCCGGATCAGGGGGTCCCCGACGGCCTTGCGGGCAGCGCGGAGCCGTCCGCGGACGGCCCGGGCGGCCTGGCCATGCGGGCATGGCTGGCGCGCGGACCCGTCCACGTCCCCGATCTTGCGGCCGAGCCGTCGGATGCGCGTCTGCGTGCCGCCGCCCGGCGCGGCCTGGCCAGCGGGATCGCCTTTCCCGTGTGGATGGGGCCGACGATGGCAGGCGTCGTCGAGTTCTACGACCACGACCTCATCGAGGCCGACGATGCGCTGCTGGAGGCGACCACCGCCCTCGGCCAGATGATGGGACGCGCCCTGGAGCGCCACCAGATTGCCAGGAACCTGCGCACGAGCGAGGCGCGCTTCCGCACCATCGCCAACACCATACCGCAGCTCTCGTGGATGACCGACGCGTCCGGCCGGATCACCTGGTTCAACGACCGCTGGTACGCCTTCACCGGCACGACGCCGCGGCAGATGGAGGCGTCCGGCTGGACGGTCGTGCACCACCCCGACCACCTGGACCGGGTCGAGCGCACGCTCGGCGCGAGCTTCGAGACGGGCGATGCCTGGGAGGACACGTTCCCCCTGCGGGCCGCCGACGGATCGTATCGCTGGTTCCTGTCGCGCGCGCTGCCGATCCGCGCCGAGGCGGAGGACGGGGACGGTCGCGAGAGCGTCATCGGATGGTTCGGCACGAACACCGACGTCACCGCGTTGCGCGACGCCGAGCAGAGCCAGGCGCTCGCCCTGGAGGCGGCGGAGACGGCCAACCGCGCCAAGAGCCTGTTCCTGGCCAACATGAGCCACGAGCTGCGCACGCCGCTGTCGGCGATCATCGGCTATGCCGAGATGCTGGTCGAGGAGGTGGAGGACGGCGCGGGACCCGACGAGGTGGTGCGCGACATCCGCAAGGTCGAGACCAACGCCCGCCACCTGCTGGGCCTGATCAACGACGTGCTCGACCTGTCCAAGGTCGAGAGCGGCAAGATGGAGACCTATGCCGAGACCTTCGACGTGGCCGACATGGTGCGCGAGGTCGCAGCGACGGCCGAGGCCCTGGTGCGCAAGAAGGAGAACCGCCTCGAGGTGATCCTGCCCGAGGGCATCGGCAGCATGCACTCCGACATCACGCGCATCCGGCAGGTGCTGCTCAACCTGCTGAGCAACGCGGCCAAGTTCACCGAGAAGGGCCTCGTCACGCTGTCCGCCACCCGCGAAGCCGGGCTCGACGGGTCGGACTGGATGACGTTCGCGGTCGCCGACACCGGTCTCGGCCTGTCGGAGGAGCAGGTGGCCAAGCTGTTCCAGCGCTTCCAGCAGGCCGACGCGTCGACCACGCGCAGGTTCGGCGGCACCGGCCTGGGCCTGTCGCTGACCAAGGCGTTCGGCGAGCTGCTGGGCGGCGAGGTCGGTGTCCGCAGTGCGCCCGGCGAGGGAAGCACGTTCTTCATGCGCATCCCGTCGACGATCCCCGCGGGCGCCGACCCCGAGCCCGAGCCCGTGACGATGGCGGTCGAGGGACGCGAGGTGGTGCTGGTAATCGACGACGACGCCCCGCAGCGCGAGCTGATGAGCCGGTTCCTCGAACGGACCGGCTACGCCGCGCGCACGGCGGCCGACGGCGCTTCGGGCCTGGCGCTGGCGCGGGAGCTGCACCCCCATGTCATCCTGCTCGACGTCACGATGCCCGGCATGGACGGCTGGTCCGTGCTCGGCGCGCTGAAGGCCGACCCGGCGCTCTCGGACATCCCCGTGGTCATGGTGACCTTCCTCGAGCAGCGTGCGCTGGCCTCCACGCTCGGCGCCGCCGACTACATCATGAAGCCGGTGGACTGGAACCGGCTGGGACTGGTCATGGACCGCTTCCGCAGCGCCGAGGGCGACGTGCTCGTCGTCGACGACGACGCCGACACCCGCCTGCACCTGCGCCACGCCCTGGAGAAGCAGGGCTGGAGCGTTTCCGAGGCGCAGGACGGCCAGGACGCACTGGACCACGTGGCGCGCGCGCTGCCGCGGGTGATCCTGCTCGACCTCGCCATGCCGGTCATGGATGGCTTCGAGTTCATCGACCGCCTGCGCGAGCGACCCGGATGCGGCACCGTTCCGGTGGTCGTGCTGACATCGCTCAGCCTCACGCTCGACGACAGGCGCCGCCTGCGGGGTGCGAACCAGGTCCTGAACAAGGGCAGCGTCAGCCTCGACGAGCTGACCCGCAAGCTGCTCGCGCTCCGGGTGCCGCCAAGGTAGCCGTCACACGGTCACCACGGCCGGTCATGTCTCAATTTGAATGCGGGAGGAAAGGCCAGGGGCTCTGCCCCCAATGCTTGAAAGCGGAGACCCCGCCAAAAGCCGAGCCTTTGGAAACCTGGACTTAAGGAGGCCGGTCCAGGGGCGGCTCCCTCCGGTGGCCTTTTCCAACGATCCAAGCGGATCGTTGGAACCTCTGGCCACCTTCGCCTGGCGGGTCCAGGGCAGAGCCCTGGCCTTTCAAACTGAGACATCACCCAAAGGCCGACACACTGGACGACCGTTTCGCCCGGTCCGGATCACCGGATTTGCGTGTGGCCGCTTCAGTCATCAGGACCCTGGCCGACGGTCGACGTCTCGTGCCGAGACGGAAAACCGGAGATGGCCGCTGGCCGGAACACCGTCTTCGGGCCGTCGCGCCGGCTTGCGCGAGATCCTGCGCCGGGCTGTCGCGCCCGCGGCCGATGAACGGCACCGCGACCGCAGCGAGCAGGCACACCGCACCTGCGGAGACGGACGCCCCCGCATGGTCGCCGGTCTGCGTGCGCACCATGGCACGAGGCGCTCAGGCATACTGGGCCTCGCCATTGCCGAACGACCAGTTCTCCTTTGGCACCTCGACGAGGTGGATGAACACGTCCTCGCGTCGCAGACCGAGACGCTCGTGCAGTCCGTCGGCCACGGCCTTGTAGAAGCCTTTCTTCTGCTCGACCGTTCGCCCGCCGACAAGGGTGAGCTGGATGAACACGCACTCCGCCGTGCGCTGGATGCCGAGATACGTCGGGTCTGCGACGTGGTTCTCCTGCGAATGCTCGCGAACGACCTGGAAGCGGTCGTCCACCGGTGCCTTCAGCACGTCGACCATGGCCTGGTAGACGACGTCGCCGATGGTGCGGCGATACGCGGCTGGCTTTCCCTGGACGAGGTCGATGCGGGCGAACGGCATGGCATTGTCCTTCAGGAATGGATGGAGGTTCAGGCCTCGCGCAGGGCGGCAATCTGGCGGGCAGGCGCGTCGATCGCTGTCGGCGGCACCGACAGGGCGAGCCGGTCCTGCACTGCGCGCCACGCGGAAAGCGCAGCCTCGACAGCGGCCTCACCGAAGGCGGTGATCGCAGCGACGCGCTCGCGCGCGCCCGACACGCCCGCCGCAATGCGCACCAGACCTCGCCGCTCGAGCGGCGAGGTTGCGGCCCATGGTGGAGCGATCCGGCGCCATCTCGGCGCCCAGCCGCGTTTCCGCCACCGATCCGAGGCGAGCCAGAGTGCGCAGCACAGGCAATTCGGCCGCAACATACCACGGCTACACGTCCAGGTTCGCCACCTTGAGCGCGTTGCCGACGATGAAGTCGCGCCTGGGCTCGACCACGTCGCCCATCAGCGTCGCGAACACCTGCCCCGCGTCCTCGACGTCGCCGACCTTGACCTGCAGCAGGGTGCGGATCGCCGGGTCGAGCGTGGTCTTCCACAGCTGGTCGGGGTTCATCTCCCCGAGCCCCTTGAAGCGCTGGATGCTCAGCCCCTTGCGCCCCTGCGCCAGGATGCGGTCGAACGCGCTCGCAGGGCCCGCCAGCGCGCTCTCCGTGCCGTCCAGGCGCAGCACCGCGGGCTGGGCGAAGCGCTGCGCCAGCGCCTCGGCCCGCTCCGTCAGCCAGCGCGCCTCGGCGCTGCGCAGGCCCGCGGCGTCGAAGCCGTAGCGCTCCGCGACCCCGCGCACCGTGCGCCGCATCGTCAGACCGTCCGAGGTGTCGGCGATCCAGCCGCGCTCGTTGACCAGGCTCACGTCGTTGAGCCGCGCCGAGAGCGCCTGCGCGGCCATGGCGCTGCCCTCCGCGCTGAGCGCGCCCGCGATCGCCGCCTGCTCCAGCAGCGGCGTCGGCACCGCGTCGGCCGCAAGCCTGCGGATCTGCTGCGCCGCCTCGCGCAGCCACTCCACCTCGGCGGCGAGCTCGGAGCCCTCCAGCACGCGGCCGTCGGCATACGTCAGCCGCGCCTCGGCCAGCGCCTTGTCGAGCAGATAGTCCTCCAACGCGCGGTCGTTCTTCAGATAGCGCTCGTCGCTGCCGCGCTTGGCGCGGTACAGCGGCGGCTGCGCGATGTACAGATGCCCCCGCTCGATCAGCTCGCGCATCTGCCGGAAGAAGAACGTGAGCAGCAGCGTGCGGATGTGGCTGCCGTCCACGTCCGCGTCGGTCATGATGACGATGCGGTGGTAGCGCAGCTTGTCCACCGTGAAGCCGCCCTGCTCGACCGGCCCCTGCCCGATGCCGGTGCCCAGCGCCGTGATCAGCGTGCCGATCTCGGCAGAGCCCAGCATCTTGTCGAAGCGCGCCCGCTCCACGTTGAGGATCTTGCCCTTCAGCGGCAGGATCGCCTGGTACTTGCGGTCCCGCCCCTGCTTGGCCGAGCCGCCGGCGCTGTCGCCCTCGACGAGGAAGATCTCGCACTTCGCCGGGTCGCGCTCCTGGCAGTCCGCGAGCTTGCCGGGCAGGGTGCTCACGTCGAGCACCCCCTTGCGCCGGGTGAGATCACGCGCGCGCCGCGCCGCCTCGCGCGCGCTCGCCGCGTCCATCACCTTCTGGATGATCGAGCGCGCCTCCTTCGGGTGCGTCTCGAACCAGTGCGCGATCGTGTCAGCGGCAGCCGCCTGCACCACCGGCTGCACCTCTGAGCTGACCAGCTTCTCCTTGGTCTGCGAGGAGAACTTCGGGTCGGGCACCTTGACCGAGAGCACCGCCGTCATGCCCTCGCGCATGTCGTCGCCGACGAGCGCGAGCTGCTCCTTCTTGCCCATCCCCTCGGCGTACTTCGTCACCACGCGCGTCAGCGCCTGGCGGAACCCCGCCAGGTGCGAGCCGCCGTCGCGCTGCGGGATGTTGTTGGTGAAGCACAGCATCGTCTCGTGGAAGCTGTCGTTCCAGCTCAGCGCGAACTCGACGCGGATGCCCGAGCCCGCGTCGTCCACCGCGGAGGAAATCACCGGCGCAAACAGCGGCGTCTTGGCGCGGTCGAGGTACTCCGCGAACGCGACCAGCCCGCCCTCGTAGTGGAACGAGACCTCCTGGGACGGCGCGTGCCGCTCGTCGCGCAGCGTGATCGCGAGGCCGGAGTTGAGGAACGCCAGCTCGCGCAGCCGCTTCTCCAGGATGGCGAAGTCGAACTCGATGTGGGTGAAGGTCTTGTCGCTCGGCTTGAACGTGACCTGCGTGCCCTGCGCCTCGTCGGACGGGCCCACCACGACCAGCGGTGCCACCGCGTCGCCGTGCTCGAAGCGGATGAAGTGCTCGACGCCGCCGCGCCAGATCCGCACCTCCATCCACTCGGACAGCGCGTTGACCACCGCGGCGCCGACGCCGTGCAGCCCGCCCGAGACCTTGTACGAGTTCTGGTTGAACTTGCCCCCCGCGTGCAGCCGCGTCAGCACCACCTCGGCCGCAGAGACGCCCTCCTCGGCGTGCAGGTCGGTGGGGATGCCGCGCCCGTCGTCGCGCACCATCACGCTGCCGTCGCCGTTCAGCGTCAGCGAGCAGCGCGTCGCATACCCCGCCTGCGCCTCGTCCACGGCGTTGTCGATGATCTCGAACGCCATGTGGTGCAGGCCGGAGCCGTCGTCGGTGTCGCCGAT
>CAXSFE010000006.1:0-62969 GCA_964236585.1 uncultured Acetobacteraceae bacterium | reverse complement strand
CGCCCCGCCCGCGCCCAGCAGCAGCGCCGGGCCGCCCGGCACCACGCCGTGCGCGCGCAGGTTGGCCATGAACCCCGCCCCGTCGGTGTTCGACCCCGCGACCCCGTCCGCCCCGAACACCAGCGTGTTCACCGCGCCGGCACGCAGCGCCGAGGGGTCGAGCCGGTCGCACACGGCGAACGCCGCCTCCTTGTGCGGCAGCGTCACGTTGGCGCCGGCGAACCCTGCCGCGCGCAGCCCCGCCACCGCGTCCGCCAGCGCGCCCGGCGCCACCGGCAGCGGCACGTACGCCCCGTCGATGCCGTGCCGCCGCAGCCAGTGGTTGTGCAGCCGAGGGGAGCGCGAGTGCGCCACCGGCCAGCCGATGACGCCGGCGACGCGCGCGGCTCCGGTGAGCAGGACCATGGCGAGACCCAAACATGCGCGGGGCCGAAGAGGCAAGGGAAGCGGGGCCGCGCGCCCCGACACTCTTGCCCGCGCCACGCGCTCCGTGGGCAGGCCGGCGGCCGCGTCCGCAGGCGCAGCCTCGAGCCTCGCGTTCTTCACGTGCATTGCCGCCGCCCGGCTGGCAGGGGAGGGCGCCCGGCACCCCGCCGGGCCACGAACCGGCAGGCCACCATGCGGCAGAGCAGCGTTCCCCCGACGACCCCGCGCACCTGGGCCGCGCTCTTCGCCGCGAGCGTGCTCGGCACCAACCTGGGCGACCTCGTCTCGCACACCCTGCACCTGGGCCACCTCCCGGGACTGCTGCCCCTGGCCCTGGCCTTCGCGCTGGTGCTGGGCGCCGAGCGATGGTTTAGCAGGGGCGGCGAGGCCTGGTACTGGCTCGCGGTCGTGCTGCTGAGGACGGCCGCCACCAACCTCGCGGACCTGGCCACCCACGACGCCGGGCTGGACCCGGTCCCGGTGATGGCCACGCTGTCGGCGCTGCTCGCGGCCGTGCTGCTGCTGCGCGGCCGGGTCGTGCCGAACGCGCGCGCCGATGCCCTCGGCCGGCCGGTGCCCGTGGCCGACCCCGGATACTGGACCGCCCTGCTGATCGCAGGAACGCTGGGAACCGTGGCCGGCGACTTCGTCGAGGACGGGGCGGGACTCGGCACCGGAACCGTGGCGTGCACCGCCGTGCTGCTTGCGATGGTGCTGGGCCACGCCGGCCTGCGTCGTCCCGGGCCGGCGGCCTACTGGGCGACGATCGTCATGGCGAGGATCGCCGGCACCGCCCTGGGCGACTTCGCCGCCGACCGGGGCGGGCTCGGCCTGGGCCTGCCGCTGGCCACGGCGTGCAGCGGCGCCCTCCTGCTGTGCGTCCTGCTGCTGTGGCGGCGGGCGCCGCGACGCACCCGGACACTGGCCTGGTCGGGTGGAGCCTGATCCCGCAGGCAGCGTGGCCGCCTCGCACGCCCCGCCGCTTCGGGGCATCCTGCGCGTACCACCGGGAGCAACCCATGTCCGAAGCCCTCCGACGCCGCCTCGACGCGGCGGAAGCGATCTGCGCCGAGGCAGCCGCCCTCGCCCTGCGCCTCCAGCCGCCCCCCGGCGCGCCGCAGGCCACCGAGAAGGGTGCGCAGGACTGGCTCACCGAGGCCGACGGCGCCGTCGAGCGCCTGATCCGCGACCGCCTGCGCGCCGCCTTCCCCGAGGACGGCTTCCTCGGCGAGGAGGAGGGCGACGCCGGCTCCGGCGCCCTGCGCTGGGTCGCCGACCCGATCGACGGCACCAGCAACTTCGCCCGCGGCCGCCCGCGCTGGTGCGTCTCCCTCGGCCTGCTCGGCGAGGGCCGCGCCCTCGCCGGCGTGCTCGCCGCCCCCGCGCTCGGCGAGACCTACGCCGCCCGGCAGGGCTGCGGCGCCACCCTGAACGGCCGCCCGATCCGGGTCTCCGACACCACCGACATGGCCCGCGCCATGGTCGAGATCGGCTGGTCCCCGCGCAGCGACACGGACGCGTTCCACGCGCTCAACCGCCGCGTGATGGCCGCCGGCGCCATGCTGCGCGCCGCCGGCTCCGGCGCGATGGCGCTCGCCGACGTCGCCTGCGGCCGCCTCGACGGCTACTGCGAGCTGCACATCCGCCTGTGGGACGTCGCCGCCGGCCTCGCGATCCTGGCCGAGTCCGGCGCCGTGGTCAGCGACTTCCTCGCCGGCACCGGCCCGACCACCGGGGACGAGATCCTCGCTGCCACACCCGCCCTCGCCACGGAGCTGCGCCGCCTCATGCTCCAGGACGGCAAGCAAGGTTGAGGGCTCTGCCTCAAACTCCGCCAGGGGCGAGCCGCCCCTGGACCGGCCTTCCTAAGTCAAGCAGGTCTAGGGGGGCTCGCCCCTGGCAGGTCCGGGCGTAGGTGCCCAAAGGTTCCGATGGCCCGCCTGGGACATTGGAATGGGCACCGGAGGGAGAGCCCAGCCTTGCGTCCTGAAAGGCCACCGCCCCGGCACAACGCATGCCGTCCCCGCGCGTAGGAGTGCCGTCACTCCCGAAGGATCATGCCATGCCGCTGCTGCGTTTTGATCTCATCGAGGGACGCACGGAGGCCGAGCTGCGGACGCTGCTCGACGCCGCCCACCGCGCCATGGTCGCCGCCTTCAAGGTGCCCCAGCGCGACCGCTACCAGATCGTCCACCAGCACCCCGCAGCGCACATGATCGTGGAGGACACCGGCCTCGGCATCGAGCGCACCGACAAGCTCGTGATGCTCAGCGTCACCAGCCGGCCACGCGACCAGGCCGCCAAGGTGATCTTCTACAAGCTGCTCTGCGAGGAGCTGGAGGCGAGCTGCGGCATCCGGCCGAGCGACGTCATGGTCTCCATCGTCAGCAACAGCGACGCCGACTGGAGCTTCGGCCTGGGCCGGGCGCAGTTCCTGACCGGCGACCTGTAGCACCCGCCGGCCGCGCGGCTTTCCCCGTGTCCGCCCCTCTGCTTCACTCCGCGCCGGTCTGGGAGGCTGGGGCATGGCGGATGTGCGGTCGATGTGCGCGATCGGGGACAGGGGCCAGCTCGGCCTCGGCGGCCACCTGCCCTGGGAAGGCGACACCCGCCCAGCGTTCCGCGAGGACGTGCGCCGCTTCTGGGCGATGACCCTCGGCCACGTGCTGATCGCCGGCCCCAGGACGATCGCCTCCATTCCCAGGGAGGAGTTCGCCCACCGCACCATCGAGGTCATCCACGCGGCCGACCGGCCGGAGGAGGTGCTCGCGCGCTTCGCCGGCCGCGTCGTGTTCGTGGGCGGCGGCCCCGCGGTCTGGGACGTGTACGCGCCGATGATCGTGCACTGGGACATCACCCGGCTGCCGTACGACGGCCCGGCCGACACCTGGTTCGACCCGAAATGGCTGGTGGGGCGCGGGCGGAACTGACAGGAAGCAAGGCCAGGGGCTCTGCCCCCTTCTCGAAAGCGGGGACCCCGCCAAAGGCCGAGCCTCTGGAAGCCCCAACGAAGGTCCTTCTTTCAAAATGCCGGTCCAGGGGCGGCTCGCCCCTGGCGGGTCTGGGCGGAGCCCGGCCTTGCTTGCTACGCCCGCGCCACCCGCCGCTCCTCCCCGAGCGCCAGCGACACCGCCACCGCCACCACGATGTTGACCGCCAGCGCCAGCAGCCCGACGTAGACCCCGTACGTGGCTCCCCCGATCACCATCGGGTGCACCGGCTTCAGCCCGTCCGCGATCACCAGCCAGCTCCCCCCCGCGATGCCCACGGCCCAGCCTGCGAGCAGCCCTTCCGCGCGGAACCTGCGGGTGAACAGTCCGAACACCACCGACGGGAACGTCTGCAGGATCATCAGGCCGCCGATCAGCTGCAGGTCGATGACGTCCTTGGTCTGCAGGAAGAAGATACACAGCAGCGCGCCCAGCTTGACCACCAGCGAGGTGACCTTGGCCACCTGCGCCTCGCCGGCCGGGGTGACGCCTGGGTTGACGTAGGCCTTCCAGACGTTGCGGCTGAACAGGTTGGCGCTGCCGATCGACATCACCGCCGCCGGCACCAGTGCCCCGATCGCCACCGCCGCGAAGGCGAAGCCGGTGAACCACTGCGGGAAGATCGCGTCGAACAGCTTGGGCACCACCGAGGTCGCCGGCGTCTTCGGGTCGATGCCCGCCGCATATGCCATGTAGCCCAGCAGCGCGATCAGCCCGAGCAGCAGCGTGTACGCCGGCAGCAGGATCGCGTTCTTGCGGATGGTGTCCGCGCTCTTGGACGCGAACACGCCGGTCAGCGTGTGCGGGTACATGAACGCCGCCAGCGCCGACCCCAGCGCCAGCGACGCGTACGGCAGCATCTGCGCCGGCTTGAGCAGGATGCCGCCCGAGCCCTTCGCCGCGAACGCCGCCTGCGCCGAGGCGAACACGGCGCCGTAGCCGCCCAGGTGCGCCGGGATCACGGCGACCGCCACGAGCACCACGATGTAGATCATGATGTCCTTGACGAAGGCGATCAGCGCCGGCGCCCGCAGCCCCGCCGAGTACGTGTACAGCGCCAGGATCACGAACGCGATTGCCAGCGGCACCTCGCCCACCAGGCCCAGCGCGCCGATCACGACCTGCATGCCGACGAGCTGCAGCGCGATGTAGGGCATCGTCGCCAGCAGCCCGGTCAGCGCCACCGCCAGCTCCAGCGCCCGCGAGCCGAAGCGCGCGCCCACCACGTCGGCCGCGGTGACGTGCCCGCCGGCCGCCGCGTACTCCCACAGCCTCGGCATCACCACGAAGATGAACGGGTACACCAGGATCGTGTAGGGCAGGGCGAAGAACCCGTACGCCCCCGCCGAGAACACCAGCGCCGGCACCGCGATCACCGTGTAGGCCGTGTAGAAGTCGCCGCCGACCAGGAACCAGGTGATCCACGTCCCGAACTGCCGCCCGCCGAGCCCCCACTCGTCGATGTGCGCCAGCGTCGCCGGCCTGCGCCAGCGCGCGGCGACGAACCCCATCACGGAGACCACCGCGAAGAAGAACGCGAACACCAGGAACGCGACCCAGTGCAGCCCGTCGGGTGCGACGATGCTCACGACCGCTCGCTCCGCCACACCACGAAGGTGAGCAGCGCGGTCACTGGCACCCACAGCAGCTGGTACCAGTAGAAGAACGGGAATCCGAGCAGCGACGGCTCGACGAAGTCGTAGAACGGCACCCAGAGCAGCCCGGCGAAGGGCAGCAGAAGCAGCAGTCGCATCGGACCATCCCCCCGGACCGTCCTGCGCTGCGGCCCCGGACCGGTTATGCAGACCGGGGATGACGCAGGGCAAGGCTCGGCGCCAGGGTCCGCCGCCCGTGTGGCGGCGGCGCCACGCACGCCGTCCGCCCCGCAGGGTTCAGCGCAGCTCCGGCCGGATCGGCGAGCGCAGTCCCTCGTGGTCCTCGTGCCCGACCAGCACGCCGGCGTAGCCGTCCCGCGCATCGCGCACGAACAGGCCGGCCGGCTGCGTGCCGTCATACGCAGCGCCCCCGACCTCGGCGAAGTCCGGCCGATCCGCCAGCCCCTGCAGCAGCGCCGCCATCTCCGGCTCCGCGGCCTCGGCGAAGTAGAAGCGGTGCGACGGCCAGTGCGCGGCCTGCCCGGGCAGCGCGCGGGCCGCCTTCCCGAGCCGGTCCGTGAGGTCGTGGAACAGCGCCAGCGCGGCGTCGTGCCCGGCACGCGGCAGCCCCGACTCCTCCGCCCTGGCCACGATCTCGACCGGCGACGACGCGATCAGCAGCCTGTCTGTGCCCGCCCTGTCGATGCGCGTCCTGTCCATGCCCGTCGTGCCTCCCTGGTGACGCAGCAACAGCGAGGCACGCGGCACAGGGTTGCAGCGGGCGCCAGCCGAACGGCCCCAAAAGCAGGGTTGAGGCTCTGCCTTAAACTCCGCCAAAGGCCAAGCCTTTGGAAACCGCCACCTAAGGAGAGCCGGTCCAGGGGCGGCTCGCCCCCCGCCTTCAAGCAGGGGCGGGTCTGGGCGGAGGGGCCCAAAGGTTCCGATGGCCCGCTTGGGTCATTGGAATGGGCACCGGAGGGAGAGCCCGGCCTTGCCTCCTGCAAGCTACAGCAGCCCCAGCACCATGAGCTCCGCCCGCAGCCGGGGCGGCATCTCGTGCCCGGCGCCCGACGCGGCGTCGAGGTCCGCGGGCGCGGCCTCCGCCTCGAGGTAGCGCCAGCCCTGGAACGGCCGGACCGGCCGCGGCGCCACCGCGACCAGGACGGGGTCGAGCATCAGCGCGGCACACGGCGTGCCGTCCTCGCGCCGCGCCTGCACGATGTCGACGACGCGCTGTCGCGCCAGCAGCAGCCCGGCCACCACCCAGTGGATCGAGCCCTCGGCCACGATCTCCTCCGCCCGGCGCGGGAAGGACCGGGTGAGATGGCGCAGCGGCGCCACGGCGGCACGCGCCGCCTGCACCTCGCGGAGGTGGTCGAGGTCGCGGACGCCGACGGACAGCTTGATCAGGTGCACCATGGCCATGAGGTGCCACAGCCGGCCGGCCGGGACGAGGGCCTGGGCCGCAAAGGTCGAGGCTCCGCCTCGAACTTCCCCAAGGCTCGCCATCAGAAACCTCGAATCGGGCTTTCTTTCCAAATGCCGGTCCAGGGGCGGCTCGCCTCTGGCGGGTCCGGGCAGAGCCCGGCCTTGCTTTCCTGCCCCCTCGTTGCCCCTTCCGCCCCCGCCCCCGCATGATGCGCCCTTGCCGCCGCCCGCCAGCCTGGCGGCCCTCGCGCGTGTGCCCCGCCGCACCACGCGCCCGGTTCCAAGCACAGGAGAGCCTCGCCCATGACGACACACGCCCTGCAGATCTTCCCCCGCAGCTTCCAGATCGAACCCCCCGGCACCCGCACCGGCGAGGTCGACGACACCGCCGCCGTCCGCCTCACCGTGGTGCTCAAGCCCCACGCGCCCATCGACCCCGCGGCCCCCGCGGTGCCCCACGCCGAATACGCGCGCCGGCACGGCACGCGCGAGGCCGTGACCGAGCGCTTCGCCGACTACGCCCGCAGCCACGGCCTCCACGTCGAGCAGCCCGCCGGCAGCGCCCACATGCTGACGCTGAGCGGCACCTACGCGCAGGCGCGCAGCGCCTTCCAGCCGGAGGGCCTCGGCGTCTACGAGGACGCCGGCCGCCGCTTCGTCGGCCGCAGCGGCCACCTCTCTGTGCCCCCGGAGCTGGCCGCGGACCTGGTCGCGGTGATGGGCTTCGACCAGCGCCGCATCGCGCGCCCGCACTTCCGCGTCCGCTCGCGCGCCAGCGCCGGCATCTCCTACGACCCCTCGGCCGTCGCCACGCACTACGGCTTCCCCGCGGGCCAGACCGGCGCCGGCCAGACGGTGGCGCTGATCGAGCTGGGCGGCGGCTACGACCCCGCGCAGATGACCGCCTACTTCACCGCCAAGCACGTGAAGCGCACCGGCACCCTGGAGGCCGTGCCCGTCGGCGGCGCCACCAACGCGCCGGGCGACCCGACCGGCGCCGACGGCGAGGTGCAGCTCGACATCGAGGTCGTGGGCTCGGTGGCGCCCGCCGCGGACATCGCGGTCTACTTCGGCGCCAACCAGGGCAGCGGCTTCCTCGACGCCATCGCCGCCGCCGTGCACGACACGCAGAGGAACCCCTCGGTGATCTCGATCAGCTGGGGCGGCCCGGAGTCCACCTGGTCGGCGCAGGACATCGACGCCATGGACCAGGTGTTCCAGACCGCCGGCAGCCTGGGCATCACGGTGTGCGTCGCATCCGGCGACAGCGGCGCGTCGGACGGCGTCACGACCGGCATGCTCACCGTGGACTTCCCGGCGTCGAGCCCGCACGTGCTGGGCTGCGGCGGCACGCACCTGCCGCACACGGGCGCCGAGGTCGCCTGGAACGACGGCACCAGGGGCGGGGCCAGCGGCGGCGGCTTCAGCACGCACTTCCCCCGCCCGGCCTGGCAGACCGGCAACACGAAGACCGGCCGCGGCGTGCCCGACGTCGCCGGCGACGCCGACCCGGAGACCGGCTACAACGTCAGCGTCGACGGCCACGCCGAGGTGATCGGCGGCACCAGCGCCGTGGCGCCGCTGTGGGCCGGGCTGGTGGCGCTGGCGAACCAGGCCGCGGGACGCAGCGCGGGGTTCGTCAACCCGACGCTCTACGCACACCCCACGGCGCTGACCGACATCACGAAGGGCAACAACGCGGGATACAGCACCGCCGTGGGTTGGGACCCCGTCACCGGCCTGGGCAGCCCGAAGGGCGCGGCCGTGGTCGCCGCGCTCAGGGCCGCCGGCACCGCCGCCGGAGCCTGACCCGCGGCGGCGCCCAAGGCAGGCAAGGCCAGGGGCTCTGCCCCTGGACCCCGCCAAAGGCCGAGCCTTTGGAAACCTCTACTTAGTAAGGCCGGTCCAGGGGCGGCTCGCCCCTGGCGGGTCTGGGCAGAGCCCAGCCTTGCTTCGCCTGCGGGCCAACACGCCCGGCCTTCGGCATCATGCCCCACCGGGCCGTCCCGGCGGCGCCGGCGGCACCTCGGGCGGCAGCGCCATCTCCTCCGACAGGTCGCGGGCCGGCGGGGAGTTCTGCCTTTCGCGGATCGCGGTGAGCATGGCGTCGGGGTTGGCGGCCACCGCCAGGGCGTCCGCCTCGGTGTCGGTCCGGTTGCGCAGCTCGGGGTGGTCGGCCCGCATCTCCAGCAGCAGCGCGATGATCTTGGCGCTCTTCTGCTCGCCGAGAATCGCCAGCTCCAGGCTGAGCTGCTCGCGATACACCGAGAGCTCGTCCTCGCGCCGCTGCGTCGTGAGGATCAGCACGGTGACGTAGAGCGCGAACAGGCTGAGCGCGTCCTGCAGCCAGGCGAACGGCGGCGCGTCCAGCGGCGCCATTCCCAGGTGGCGCATCACCAGATTGGCCGCGATCCAGGCCGTGATCAGCACGCTCAGCCCGGCCAGGATAACCGGACGCCCGATCCAGGCGGTCAGGGTCTCGACCAGGCGCTGCAGCGTGCCCGCCTCGCGCAGGTGGTCGGCGTGCAGCCGGGCGATCGCCTGGACGGTCTCGTCGATGTGGGCCGGCAGGATCGGTGTCTCGGGCTCGGCCAAGGTCGCTGGTCCGGTTCTGCTGAGGGTACTCGATCATGGCGGCGGCGCCGGGACAACGCGACCCGTCATGGCGCGACCCGCGGTTCGGCTCATGCGGAGTTGCGCAGGCAAGGAAGGCTGGGCCCTCCCTCCGGTGCCCATTCCGATGGCCCAAGCGGGCCACCGGAGGGAGCCGCCTCTGGACCGGCTTTACCTAGGCATTGGACTCCAGAGGCTCGACCTTTGGCGGGGTCCCCGCCTTCAGGCATGGGGGCAGAGGCCCTGGCCTTGCCTTTCCCTATCCCCCCAGGCCCTCGCCGCGCCGGTTCTCGTCGCACCGGTCGCTGGTCAGCCCCACGGTCCGGATCAGCGCCGGGAACAGCACCCAGGCGTCGAGCCGGTCCGCGCGGGGCACGTCCCGCCGCAGCTCGTCCAGGCGGTCCCGCAGCACGCTCGGCCGCGGCAGCGCGGCGTGGTCCCGCTCCGTCACGCCGTAGGCCAGCAACCGCCAGTCCACGTCGTCGCCGCACCCGTCCGCCCCGACCCAGTCCAGCAGCCTGCGCGCCCCCGACGCGGTGACCAGGTAGCCGTCCGCCCCCGGCGCGTTGGCGTCCGGGGCGAAGTCCTGCAGCGCCCGGCCCAGGGGAACGGCCTCGAACCCGGACGTGCCCGCCAGTAGAGGCTGCAGCCGGTCGTTGACGAAGCAGATGTCGAACGCCCCGGGAAGCCCGAACGCGCCCAGCCCCGCCGGCAGGTCCAGCAGCGCCATGACGTCGTCCTCGACCACCAGGCAGTGCGACATCCCCTCTGCCAGCATCCACCGCCACGCCGCGACATGGCTCAGGAAGCATCCCAGCGTGCCCCGCATCGCGAGGTCGCCGCCCAGACGCCGCACCTCCTCGTCCGGCAGGGCGCTGCCGAGCACGCCGGGGATGCGGTGCAGCGCCGGCGCCGAGCCCGCGAAGCTGCGGCGCAGGTCGACCATCCGCTCCGGGTTGCGGTCGAGGTTGATCACGGCGATCGCATAGCGCGGCCCGCTCTCCGGCGCCCGGCCGATCCACGCCGCCATGCGCCGGTACACGGCCAGCGCCGCCCCCCGGCTCGCCCGGTCCGGCGCGTCGCTCAGCGCCAGGTGCGCCGCCGCCGCCGCGTAGTCCTTCTGCTGCTCCGCGATCCGGCTCAGCAGCCCGTGCACCGCGCCGGCCTCGACACCCCCCGCCAGCAGGCGTTCCCCCCGCGCCCTCAGCTCTGCGAGATCGGCGGGGTGGAACAGCGCGAGGTCGCGGTAGTGCGCGAACCACGCGTCGTCGGGCATGTGCCGGGTGCTGGCGCGGAACGCCGCGTCGCAGTCGGGATAATGGTAGCCGGCGAGAAGCGCGCGCCTCAGTTCGAGCCCGTGTCGCCACTGCCCCGGGTCGTCGCGCAGCCGGCGGCGCCACTGCGCGGCCTCGGCGTCGTTCTCCGCCTGCGTGGTGCCCGCCATCGTCGATTCCTTGCTGGACTCGGACAGCCTTTGCCCGAAAGCAAGCAAGGCTGGGCTCTGCCCAGACCCGCCAAAGGCCGGGGGCCTTTGGAAACCCATCACTTAAGTAAGGCATTCCAAAGGCCCAGCCTTTGGCGGAGTTTGAGGCAGAGCCTCAACCTTGCTTCCTTGCCCGCCCTCAGTGCCCCGCCTTCGGCTCCGCGCGCGTGAACAGCCGCGTGGTGCGCTCCCGCATCCCCTGGAAGAACACGTAGAGCATCGGGATGATGAAGATGCCGATGCCCGACGCCGCGATCATGCCGGCGAACACCGGCGTCCCCACGTCGCGCCGGCTGATCTGCGCCGCCCCGTGCGCGATCACCAGCGGCACCAGCCCGAGGATGAACGCGACGGACGTCATCATCACCGCGCGGAACCGGGCGCGCGCGCCGTCGATGGCCGCCTGCTGGATGGTCTCGCCCGCCTCGCGCCGGTCCTTGGCGAACTCGACGATCAGGATGCCGTTCTTCGCCGCCAGCGCGATCAGCACGACCAGCCCGATCTGCGCGTACAGGTCGAGCGACAGCCGCGCGATCCAGATCCCCACGAACGAGCCGAGGATGCCCACCGTGACCGACAGCAGCACCGGGATCGGGATCACCCAGCTCTCGTACAGCCCGACCAGGAACAGGAACGCGAACAGGATCGCCATCGCCAGGATCGCCCCGGTCTGCCCCGACGCCGCGACCTCCTGGAACGCGGTGCCGGTCCACTCGAAATCGTAGCCCCGCGGCAGGGTCTTGCCCGACAGCGCGCTCATCGCCGCCAGCGCCGTGCCCGACGAGACGCCCGGCTTCGGGCTGCCGTTGATGGTCACCGCGCGGTAGTTGTTGTAGCGCGTGATCACCTGCGGGCCGAGCTGGTAGTGCAGCGTCGCGATCGAGCGCAGCGGCACCACGCCGCCGGTGTTGTTGCGCACGTAGATGTTCCACAGGTCGTCGATCTTGGAGCGGTCGACCTGCTCGCCCTCGATGTTGACCTGCCACACCCGGCCGAACAGGTTGAACTGGTTGACGTAGATGCCGCCCAGCGTCGCGCCCAGAGTGGTGAAGATGTCGCTGATCGACAGCCCCAGCGCCTGCGCCTTCTGCCGGTCGATGTCGAGGTACAGCGACGGGTTGGTCGCGGTGAACGTCGAGAACACCCGCGTGAGGTCGGGGCTCCCGTTGGCCGCCCCGATCAGCCCGCCCATGACGCTGCCCAGCGACGCAGGGTCCTGGCCCTCCAGCGCCTCCAGCTCGTACTCGAAGCCGCCCGTGGTCGACAGCCCGATGATCGGCGGCAGGTTGAACGGCAGGACGGTGGCGGTGCGGATCGACTGCGAGGCGCCGAACACCCGGCCGATCAGCGCCTGCGCGGACTGCGCGGCCACGGTGCGCTGGGCGAAGTCGTTGAGCTTGACGAACATGAACGCCGCGTTGCTCTCCGCCGCGCTGTCGAGCAGCGAGAAGCCGACGAGGGCGAAGGTGTCGCGCACGCCCGCCATCGGGCGCACCACGCGCTCGAGCGCCTCGACGGTCTCCTTGGTGCGCGCGACCGAGGCGCCGTCCGGCAGCTGGATCGCCACGAAGAACCCGCCCTGGTCCTCCTCCGGCAGGAACCCCGTCGGCGTAATCAGGGTGAAGCCGTAGATCGCCACCGCGCAGCCCGCGATCACCGCGAGCGAGAGCACGCTGACCCGCACCAGCCGCGCCACGATCCCGGCATAGCCGTCGCGCACCCAATCGATGGCGCGCATCACCCGCGCCATGATGCCGCGCTTGGGTCCGGAATGGCGCAGGAACACCGCGCACAGCGCCGGCGACAGCGTCAGCGCGTTCAGCGCCGAGATCAGCATCGCCACGCTGATGGTCACCGCGAACTGGCGGAACAGCTCGCCGGAGATGCCCGGGATGAATGCCAGCGGCACGAACACCGACAGCAGCACGAGCGTGATCGCGATGATCGGCGCGGTGATCTGCTCCATCGCCTTCTTGGTGGCGTCGGTCGGGCTGAGTTCCGGCTCCTCCTCCATCACCCGCTCGACGTTCTCCACCACCACGATCGCGTCGTCGACGACGATGCCGATCGCCAGCACCAGCGCCAGTAGCGAGACGGTGTTGGCGGTGTAGCCGAGCGCCAGCAGCCCCGCGAAGGCGCCGATCAGGCTGACCGGCACTGCGATGGTGGGGATCAGCGTGGCGCGCAGGTTGCCCAGGAACAGGAACACCACGATGACCACGAGCACGAACGCCTCGGCCAGCGTCTTGAGCACCTCGGTGATGGTGTCGCGCACGAAGGTCGTGGAGTCGTAGGTGACCTGGTAGGTCAGCCCCTCCGGGAACCGTTTTGCCAGCGCCGCGATGCGCCCGTTCACCGCCGCCGCCGTGCTGACGGCGTTGGCGCCGGGCGAGAGGTACAGCGCCATCGCCACCGACGGCTGCCCCGACAGCCTGCTCTCGCTGTCCTGGTTCTGCGAGCCCAGCTCGACGCGCGCCACGTCCTTGATCCGCAGCGTCGAGCCATCCGGGTTGGCGCGCAGCACGATCTCGCCGAACTGGTCCGGTGTGACGAGGCGCCCCTGGGTCTGCACGTTGAACTGGAACTGCTGGTCGTCCGACGCCGGGCGCGCGCCGATGCGCCCCACCGCGGCCACGGTGTTCTGCGACGAGATCGCCGCGATCAGGTCCGTCGGCGCCAGGTTGAGCTGCGTCAGCCGGTTGGTGTCGAACCAGATGCGCATCGAGTACTGCTGCTGGCTGAGCAGCCGCGCCTGGCCCACGCCCGCGATGCGGCTGACCGCGTCGGTGACGTTGATCGTCAGGTACGAGGTGATGAACAGCGGGTCCTGCTTGCCGTTCGCGCTGTAGAAGTTGACGAACTCCAGGATCGCCGACGAGCGCTTCTGCACCGTCAGCCCCTGGGTCTGCACCTGCGCGGGCAGCTGGGGCAGCGCGGTCTGCACCCGGTTGTTGACGTTGACCGTGTTGATGTCGGGGTTGGTGCCGAGCGCGAACGAGACGGTGAGGTTGTAGGAGCCGTCGTTGCCGTTGGTGCTCTTCATGTAGAGCATCTGGTCCACGCCCACGACCTGCGCCTCGATCGGCTGCGCCACCGAGGACTCCACCACCGCCGCCGACGCCCCCGGATAGCTCGCGGTGACCTGGACCTGCGGCGGCACGATGTCGGGGAACTGCGCCACCGGGATCCGCGTGAGGCCGAGCGCGCCCGCGATCGTGATGATGATTGCGATGACGACGGCCAGGCGCGGCCGGTCGACGAAGACGGCGGAGATCATGTCAGTGCCCGCCGCCCGCGCTGGCGCCGGCCGTGGGGTTGCTCGCGCCGATCTGCCCGCCCGACGCCTGGCCGGCAGGGACAGGGCCGGCCGGACCCGGCGCAGGGCCGGTCTGCGTGGCGCCGCCGGACGCCGGGGCGTCGGCCCCCGGCGCAGTGGCGGGAGCGCCGGTGCCCGGGGACGGTGCCTTCGCCCCGCCGGCCCCCGAGGCGTCGTTCAGCGCGCTGCCGGTGGGCGGCGGCGCGTTGGCCGGGCCCGGCGAGACCGCCTGGCCGGCGTGGACGCGCTGCACGCCGTCCACGACAACGGACTGGCCGTCGGCGAGCCCGCTCATCACCGAGGCGTTGGTCCCGTCGGACTGGCCGAGCTGGACGCGCGTCTGCTGCGCCTTGTTGTCGCCGTCGACCGTGTAGACGTAGTCGCCCTGCTGGTCGGACAGCACGGCGGCGCGCGGGATCTGCAGCACCTCGATCGGCTGCGCGCCCTCGACCAGCACCGTGACGAACTCGCCGTCGACCAGTTCGTGCAGCTTCAGCTGGCCGATCGTCGTGTTGGGCAGGACAGGGTTGGCGATGTCTGCGCGCAGGGTCACGGTGTCGGTGTTGGTCGACACGGTGGGCGAGGAATAGTCGAGCTTGCCGGTCTGCCCGTAGATCTCGCCGTTGGGCAGGCGCAGCCGGATCACCACCGCGTTGTAGCCGCCCTTGCTGGCGTACTTCGCGCGCAGGTCCAGCAGGTCGCGCAGCGCGATCGGGAACACCACGTACTCCGGGTCCTGGCTGACCACCGTGGCCAGCGTGCCGCTGCTCGGGCTGACGACGTTGCCCTCCGTGACCGCGGTGGCGCTGATGCGGCCGTCGATCGGCGCCTTGATCTCGGTGTAGTTGAGATTGATCTGCGCCGTCTGCAGCTGCGCCTGCGCGGTCAGCACCTGCGCCGCATACGAGCGCTGCGACGCCGTGGCGTCGTCCACGGTGGAGCGCTGCCCTGCCGGCGTGTTGAGCAGCGACTGCGCGCGCCCCAGCGTGATGGTCGCGTTCTGCAGCTGCGCCTGCTGCTGGCCCACGGCGCCCTGCGCGGACTCGACGGCCGCCTGGAACGGCGGCTGCTCCAGCTTGTAGAGCAGGTCGCCCTTGCGGACCTCGCTGCCCTCGGTGAACAGCCGCTGCTCCAGGAACGCGGTGACCCGGCTGACCAGGGCGACGCGGTCGATCGCCTGGATGCGGCCGACGAACTCGCTCGTCTGCGTGATCCCCACCTTTCTTGCCTGCACCACGCCGACGGCGGGCGGCTTGCCCGACGGGGCCTGGGCAAGGGCGAGGGACACCGGGACCGGGACGAGCGCCGCGGCCAGGAGCAGGGAGCAGGCGAAGCGGGACATGAAACCTCGGTCATCGGTAGCGGCCCGTGCATCGTCGGTCGGCCGGATTGCAACGGTACGAGATGCTACTTCGCGCTGACCGATCGGTCAATTCTGCGACCGGGGACGCCGCGGGCCGTGCGGCAGGCAGGCAAGGCCAGGGCTCTGCCCTGGACCCACAAAGGGTCCGAGGACCCTTTGATCCCATGATTTAAGTCAAGCCGGTCCAGGGGGGCTCCCCCTGGCGGAGTTTGAGGCAGAGCCTCAACCTTGCTTCCTTCCGAAGCCGCCCGACCCACCGTCCGGCTCGGGCATCGCGCCCTCCGGCCGTGTGCTACCACTGACCCGCCACCAGGAAGGACGCCGGACATGAACGACCTGTCGCCGGAAGCCGCGGTCCGCGACCGCTACGCCGCGGGGGCCCGGGCGTCCGAGGCCGCGCTGTGCTGCCCCGTCGACTACGACCCGCGCTTCCTCGCCGCGATCCCGCCCGAGGTGATCGAGCGCGACTACGGCTGCGGCGACCCCAGCCGCCACCTGCGCGAGGGCGAGGTGGTGCTCGACCTGGGCAGCGGCACCGGCAAGATCGCGTTCATCGCCAGCCAGGTGGTCGGCGCGTCGGGCCGGGTGATCGGCATCGACATGACAACCGAGATGCTTGAGGTGGCGCGCCGCGCGGCGCCCGTGGTCGCCGGCCGGGTGGGCCACGACAACGTGAGCTTCCGGCGCGGCCGCATCCAGGACCTGGCGCTCGACCTCGACGCCCTGGACGCGGCGCTGGCGGAGGCGCCGATCGCCGGCGCGGACGCCTACCTGCGCGCCGCAGCCCTCGCGGACCGGCTGCGCCGCGAGCAGCCGCTGGTGGCGGACGGCAGCGTCGACGTCGTGGTGTCGAACTGCGTGCTGAACCTGGTGGCGCAGGGCGAGAAGGCCGCGCTGTTCGCCGAGATCTTCCGCGTGCTGCGCACCGGCGGCCGCGCGGTGATCAGCGACATCGTCGCCGACGAGCCGGTGCCCGCCGCGATGCAGGCCGACCCGGCGCTGTGGAGCGGCTGCATCTCCGGGGCGATGACCGAGCAGGGCTTCCTGCGCGCCTTCGAGGACGCAGGCTTCCACGGCATACGCCTGCTCAGGCGCGACGCCGCCCCCTGGCGCACCGTGGAGGGCATCGAGTTCCGCGCCGTCACCGTCGAGGCGTTCCGCGGCAAGCAGGGCCCATGCGTCGAACGCAACCAGGCGGTGATCTACCGCGGCCCGTTCCGCGAGGTGCTCGACGACGACGGCCACCGCATGCGCCGCGGCGACCGCGTCGCGGTGTGCGACAAGACCTTCCGGCTGCTCGGCTCCGCACCGTACGAGGGCCTGTTCGAGCGCGTGGAGCCGCTGGTGCCGGTGCCGCCCGGCGAGGCGGGCGCGTTCGACTGCACGCGCAACGCCCTGCGCGACCCTGCGGAGACCAAGGACGCGTCATACCGGGCCACCACCGCGGCGGGGACGTGCTGCTAGCAGCCGTTACCGGTCCAGTGCTGCCGCGACAAAGCAAGGCCTTCTTTTTCTGAAGAAAAAGAAGCAAAAAGACTTTGCCCGAAAGATCCTGTCGCGCGAGCGACCAAAAAACCTTTCGGGCAAAAGTTCTTTGGTTCTTTCTTTCAAGAAAGAACTGCTTTCTTCCCGTCGCGGCCCTGACGGTTCGCCGCCCGCGTCAGCCGAACGCGCCGACCTCGTGGGTGATCGCGGTGCCGATCTCGCGCACCAGGGCGAACAGCCGCCCCATCGGCTCGAAGATGGTCTTGTGCTCGCGGTCGTACGACACGGCCGCGCGTGCGCCCCGTGTCTCGCCGTAGTCGTGGGTCTCCGCGGGGTTGGGCGCGGCGGGGAACACCTCGCCGAGCAGGGCGAGCGCGCCGGGCACGTCCAGGCGCAGCAGGCGCTGCATCAGGCCCTGGCGGGTGGTCCCGTGGCGCGCCGAGAAGTCGGGGATGCGGACCGCCAGCAGCCAGATCTTCTGGATCACCGCGATGCGCAGCGCGTGCAGCAGCATCTCGCGCGTGCCCATGCCCGGCGCGTCGGGCCACACCGCGCGCAGCATCAGGTGGTCGGACTGGATGCGGCGGAACATCGCCTGCACCGGCGCCCACAGGTCGAACACCTCCAGCGCGCGTGCCACCTCGGCCAGCGCCTGGACGCGCGCGGGATCGTGCGAGTGCGCCGCGTTGTCGAGCCACGAGCCGGGGTCGAGCAGCGTGACCACCGCGCGTAGCACGTCGAGGTCGGAGTGCAGCAGGGCATGGCGCGCGAAATCCAGCGCACGGTTAAATCGGGGGCTGCTCTCGCGCAGCTCGTTGAAGCTCTCCGGCTGACGCGCGGCAGCGGCGCCGAGGCCCTGCAGCGTGTTCGCGCACCAGCCGATCTGCTGCAGGATCGCGTTGTTCGGAATGGCGCGCAGCTCGCGCGGGTGGCGGATCACGCTCGGCCCGGCGGCCCCGTCGCTCTGCCGCGCGGCCGGGCGCGAGCCGGTGGCGTCGAGCAGCGCCGGCCCGAACGCGCCGAGCAGGGAGGCGTAGCCGGGGTCCTCCACCAGCTCCTGCATCGACAGGCCGACGGAGGCGAAGAAGTCGGCCGCGAAATCGGCGTCGGCGTAGATCGGGTCGTCGGCCTGCATCCTGTCGGAGAAGACATGGCGCGCGATGGTGGCGACGGTGGCGTCGGCCAGTTCCGGGGTGCCGAACAGCAGGTAGCCGTCGCCGCCCTGGAACGCGCTCTCGAGGCGCACGCGGATGCCGGCGCGCTGCAGGGTCTGGCGGGTCGACGCCGGGCTCAGGTAGCGCAGCCGGTCCGCCAGCGAGTTCGGGTGCGCGCCGCGGCCGATGCTCTCGCCGTGGGTGTCGAAGAACACGACCTCGATGTCGGTGAGCTTGTGGCGCACCATCGCATCGGCCACGCGCAGCCGCAGCCGCTCGATCAGGTAGGTCGCCGCGAGCTGGCCGACGTAGCGCCCTGAGTCGCTGTAGCCGAACTGCAGGCACAGCCGCCCGGTGTCGCGCAGGTAGGCGCGGTAGTGGGGCGAGCGCAGCGCCTCCTCGATGATCCGCGCGCCCCCTTGCAGCGCGTCAGCGGTCTCGAACAGCGGGCTGATCTCGATCTGCCTTTCGATCCCGAAATGCCGGGCGAGCCAAAGCGCCGCGAGCAGCGTGTAGCCGGACTCAGTCTCGGCGATCAGGAAGCGCACCGGCGAGGCGGCGTCCACGTGCTTGGTGATCTGGGCCACCGTCATCATCAGCAGCACGGCCGAGGACTGCTCGGCGAGGATGGCGCCGAAGTCGATCGGCACGGTCTCCACGCCGTCGAGCGCGGCGTTGATGTCGGACAGGAGCTTGCGCCGCCGCGACGGGTCGGCCGGCGGCTCGTCGAAGCCGAGCCGCATGCGGATCGCGTTGTGCAGCTGCGACGAGTTCAGCCGCACGTGGGAGTGCGCCAGCGACAGGCCGTGGCTGTCGAACCCGGCCCGGATCACGGCGAGCCGCGCCTTGGCCTCGGGCTCCCCGGCGGCCGCGATGGCGGCGCGGAACAGGTCGGCCAGGGCGTCGGTCGAGATCATCGCCGCCTCGCGCCGGCCGACGAGCTGGGCCGCGAACGCGCTGGCCTGCTCCGCGTCGGCGCGGGTCGGGCAGGCCGCGATCTGGCCGGCCACCGCGTCGGCCGCCTCGGCGACCCGTTCGCGCAGCGCCTCCGTGCCGGCAAGCGCGACGAGCTGGCGCTCCAGACGGCCGAACTGCAGCGCCTTCATCCGCAGCCGCAGCCGCAGCGTGTCCCACCAGCCGATGTCGGTGCGCCCGTCCGTGTCGTAGCCGACCCAGCTCGCGAGCGTCACCGCGCGCGGCACCAGCTCGGACCAGCGGTCGCGCCACACCGGCCGGGCCGCGTCGAGCAGCAGGGCGTTGAGCCGGTCGATCGCGTCGCGGCCGCGGGTGATCGCGGCCACCGCCCGGGTGAACTCCTGCTCCAGGGTCGGCCTGGTCGGGCGGTGCGACACGGGCGTCTCGTGCGCCGCCGCGGGACGGCCGGACGCCGCCTCCGCCAGCTCGTCGAACACCTCCGGCGGCAGGGCGAAGGTGGGGTGGGCGGTGAACACGGCGGAGAAGCGGGTGCGCTCGACGGACTCCCGGAACTGCGCGAACTGCACCGGGCTGTCGAACGGGTCGGGGCGCACGAGCGACTGTGCGAGCTGCTCGAGCCCGAGCTGGGTGCGCTCGGGCTCGATGCCCCCGACATAGGCGGCCAGCCGCGTCGCCCGGTCGGCGAAGGCCGCGTCGCGCAGCTCGTGGATCAGGGTCTCCAGCATCCCGAAGGTGAGCGAGCCCTCGTCCATCGCCCGGCCGATCGAAAGCGCGACGGCCAGCACGGGATTGCCGAACGGGTCCTCCTCGAGGCGCTCGCGGGCGCGCTCGGTCAGGCCGAGGAGGTCGAGCGGTGAGGTGATGTCTGCCATGCGTACGACGATGCGCGATCCCGAGGCCCCGCTGCAAGTGCTGCAGCGCAACGAACGCCGGCGGGAAGAAAGGCCAGGGCTCTGCCCTGGACCCGCCAGGGCGAGCCGCCCTGGACCGGCCTCCATTGGGCACGGGACGCCAGGCCGGGACTCCGCCCCAAAGTCGTGGTTTCCAAAGGCCTCCGGCCTTTGGCGGGTCTGGGCAGAGCCCGGCCTTGCTTGCAGTCGACAAGCCAAACCAGCCTCCCGCGGTGGCCGTGGCGCCCCGGATCGGCTATGGAGCCGCTCCGCCGCCGGGCCTTCCCGCGCGGCCCGTCATCATGGCCGACCCCCAATGCCCTTTCCCGATGCCCACCCCGCCCTCGCCCGCGCCCTCGCGGACCACGGCTACACCGAGCCGACCCCGGTGCAGGCCGCGATCCTGGAGGCGGGCGCCGGCGGCGGCGACCTGCTCGTCTCCGCGCAGACCGGCTCCGGCAAGACCGTGGCCTACGGGCTGGCGATGTCGGACAGCCTGCTGGCCGGCGCCGAGCGGCTCGGCCCCGCGGGCGCCCCGCTCGCGCTGGTCGTCGCACCCACCCGCGAGCTGGCGCTGCAGGTCCACCGCGAGCTGGCCTGGCTGTTCGGCGAGGCCGGCGGCCAGGTCGTCTCCTGCGTCGGCGGCACCGACGCGCGCCGCGAGCAGCGGGCGCTGGCCTCGGGCGCGCACATCGTGGTCGGCACGCCGGGGCGCCTCGGCGACCATCTGCGCCGCGGCCAGCTCGACATGTCCGCGCTGCGCGTCGTCGTCCTCGACGAGGCCGACGAGATGCTCGACCTCGGCTTCCGCGAGGAGCTGGAGGCCCTGCTCGACGTGACGCCCCCCGAGCGCCGCACCCTGCTGTTCTCCGCCACCATCGCCCCCGAGATCGTCTCGCTCGCCCGCCGCTACCAGCGCCACGCCAAGCGCCTCGACATGCGCACCGGCGACGAGCCCCACCAGGACATCGAGTACCGGGCCGTGCAGGTGGCCCCCGGGGAGACCGAGGGCGCGCTGGTCAACGTGCTGCGCCAGGTCAACTCGCCCGCGACGCTCGTGTTCTGCGCCACCCGCGAGGCGGTCCGCCGCCTGCACGCGGCGCTGGCCGAGCGCGGCTTCTCCGCCGTGGCGCTGTCGGGCGAGCTGAGCCAGTCCGAGCGCACCGAGGCGCTCGACGCCCTGCGCCGCGGCCGCGCCAAGGTGTGCGTCGCCACCGACGTCGCCGCCCGCGGCCTCGACCTGCCCGACCTCGGCCTCGTCGTGCACTCCGACCTCCCGGCCGACCGCGCCGCCCTCCTGCACCGCAGCGGCCGCACCGGACGCGCCGGGCGCAAGGGCCTGAGCGTGCTGCTGGTGCCCGGCTCGAAACGCCGCCGCGCGGAGCAACTGCTGCAGGCGGCCGGCATCGCCGTGTCCTGGAGCGCCGCGCCCGGCATCGACGCGATCCGCGACCAGGACCAGGCGGCGCTGATGGACAACGCCGTGCTGCGCGACGAGGCCGGCGCCGCGGAGCTGGCCCGCGCGCAGGCCCTGCTGGCGAGCTACTCGCCGGAGGCCGTCGCCGTGGCAGCCGTGCGCCTCTACACCGCGAGCCTGCCGGCGCCGGAGCGCCTGACCGAGATGGCGCCGATCGTCGCAGGCCCCCGCCCGCCGCGCCTGGAGAACAGCAACATCGTCTGGTTCCGCGCCGCCGTGGGCCGGCGCGAGAGTGCCGACCCGAAGTGGCTGCTGCCGCTGATCTGCCGCATGGGCGCGGTGACGCGCAACGAGATCGGCGCGATCCGGGTGTTCGAGCACGACACCCGCTTCGAGGTGGCCCGCGCCGCGGCGGACCGCTTCGCCGAGGCGGTGTCCGCGGCGGAGGGCTCCGAGCTGCAGATCACCCGCGCCGAGGACGGCGGCCCCGCGGCCCACGCGCGCCCGGCCGGCCCGAAGCGCCCGCCGTTCCGCCGCGACAACGCGGCACCTCGGCCGGAACGGGCGCGCAGGCCGACGCGGGCCTGAGCCGGCAAGGCCGCACCCGCAGGCGCGCCCAAGGTTTCCTGACCAGGGAAAGCAGGCGTGGCCGGCTTCTCGGAAGACATGGAATATCCCGTGCGACCAGCTGCATCCCACGCCGCGGAATGCGCCCCGTCCTGCCGCGCAGGACAACGCCCGCCAGAACACCCCGTTTTGTCCCGCGCCGCAGGACACCTTTGTCCTGTCCGGCAGGACGTCCCATATCGGAGAGCTGTTCCGGACCTGACAATCATCGGCGGCCTAAGCAAGTCAGCAAGAATCTTCTTTTTCTGAAGAAAAAGAAGCAAAAAGACTTTCTCCATAAGGACTCAGCCGTAAGGGCAGCTCCAAACCCAATCGGGCAAAGTTCTCTGGTTCTTTCTTTCAAGAAAGAACACGCTTTCTTCCTGCTGAGACTGCCGGGCTTACGACCAACCCCAGATCAGGCGCTGCGCTTGCGCCCCATCTCGTCCAGCTCGAGCTGCGCCTTGCGCTGCGCCTCGCGCTCCGCCTCCGCCTCGCGCCGCTCCAGCAGCGCCTGCGCGGCTTCTGCGGCGGCGCGCGCCAGCGAGGTGACGGCGCGCGCCCGCTCCGTGGCGTTGGCCGCCAGGGTCTCGGCGTGGCGCGTGCGGTCGAGCTGCCTGCGCCCGACCGGCAGCCAGGCGGCGAACGCCTCCACCGCCGCGTCGTCCGCCGCCAGGGCGCTGGCGGCCAGCGACTCCTGGGTGATGGCGTGCTCCGCAGCGAGCGAGGCGGCCCGCGCCTCGTCCTCGATCGCGAGGCACTCGGCCAGGCCGCGCCGGGCGGCATCCACGTCCAGGCGCCGCACCTTCAGCAGCGTGCGCAGGGTGTCAGACATTCTCGCTCTCCTGGGATGGGGTCTCGTTCATCGCCGCCGCCAGCGCCGCGAAGCTGTCGGCAAGGCTCGTGCGGTCGTGCCGGTCCTGGCGCAGCACGTCCTCGATCCTGGGCGCAAGCGCCACCGCCTCGTCCACGGCGGGGTCCGCCCCCGGCTTGTAGGCGCCGAGGCGGACCATGTCGGCCATCTCTGCATACAGCGAGAGCAGCGCGCGTGCCCGCCGCGTCAGGGCGTTCTCGGCATTGCTGTTGCAGCCGGGGACGGCGCGCGACAGCGACCTGAGCACGTCGATCGCCGGGTAGCGCCCGGCCTCGCCGATGCGGCGGTCCATGACGATGTGGCCGTCGAGGATGCCGCGCACGGCGTCCGCGACCGGCTCGTTGTGGTCGTCGCCCTCGACCAGCACGGTGAACAGCGCGGAGATCTGCCCGGCGCTGCCGTCGGCGCGCTGCGGGCCCGGCCCGGCCCGCTCCAGCAGGCGGGGCAGCTCGGCGAACACGCTGGGCGGGTAGCCGCGCGTCGCCGGCGGCTCGCCGGCGGAAAGCCCGATCTCGCGCAGCGCCAGGCAGAAGCGCGTCACGCTGTCCATCAGCAGCAGCACGGACCTGCCTTGATCGCGGAAATGCTCGGCCACGGTCATCGCCGAGTAGGCGGCCTCGCGGCGCATCAGCGGCGAGGAGTCCGAGGTGGCCACCACCACCACCGAGCGCGCGAGTCCCTCCGGCCCCAGGTCGTCCTCCAGGAATTCGCGGACCTCGCGGCCGCGCTCGCCCACAAGGGCGAGGACCACGACGTCGCAGGCGGTGTTGCGCGCCAGCATGGACAGCAGCGTGGACTTGCCCACGCCCGATCCGGCGAACAGCCCGAGGCGCTGCCCGGTGCGGCAGGTGGCGAACGCGTTCATCACGCGCAGGCCGAGGTCCAGGCGGTCGCCAAGGCGGGCGCGCAGTGTCGCGTCGGGGGGCGATGCGCGCACCGGGCGCAGGTCCGGGCCCTGCGACGGGCGCCCGAACCCGTCCATCGCGCGACCGAGCGGGTCGATCACCCGCCCCAGCCAGGAGTTGTCGACCGCGAGATGCCCGCCGCCAGACGTCGCTCTGCCGAAAGCGGGCGCCACCGTGGCGCGACAGCCTGGACCGATGCCATCCAATGCGCCGAACACCATCGCACGGGCGACGCCGTCGCGAAATCCGATGATTTCCGCGGCGACGTCCTGGCCGCTGCGCGATGCCAACACAATCCGGTCTCCTGCGCAGACATGGCCTGCCAGGCCGGCGACATCGACGGACAGGCCCGACAACGCGCTGACCCGGCCATCGACGGGGCATGCCACGATGTCGCGCATCCCGTCCGAGGCCTGGCGAAGCCGGGCGAGGACGTCAGAATGTCTCATTACACGGTTTATGTCGCATTCCTATTAACATCCTGCTCCATCGGGCGGCCTTTCAGCCTGTTGACCGCTATGTTCGCAAAAAATACACGGCAAAGATGAGAAAATGATGGATGGACACACGCTATAGTGGTATCCAGTGTGTATCGGAAACGGAGAAAACCTCATGCGTGTCCTTCTGGTTGAAGATGATCTCACCACCGCCCGCGGCGTCTCATTAATGCTGCGTGCCACCAACGCCATGGTCGACGTGATCGACACCGGCGAGGAGGCGCTCGAGATGGTCCGCCACTACGACTACGACGTGGTGGTCCTCGACCTGATGCTCCCCGACATGGAGGGCTACGAGGTGATCCGCCGCATGCGCGCCGCCCGCCGCGACACGCCAGTGCTGATCCTGTCCGGGCTGTCGCGCCCGCAGGCCAAGGTGAAGGGCTTCGCCGCCGGCGCCGACGACTTCATCACCAAGCCGTTCGACAAGGCCGAGTTGGTGGCGCGCATCCAGGCGATCGTCCGCCGCTCCAAGGGCTACAGCCAGCCCGGCCTGCAGGTCGGCCCGCTGCACCTGAACCTGGACAGCCGCGAGGTTAGCGTCGATGGCCAGCCGGTTCACCTGACCGGCAAGGAATACTCGATCCTGGAACTGCTGACCCTGCGCCGCGGCATGGTGCTGACCAAGGAGGCGTTTCTGAACCACCTCTACGGCGGCATGGACGAGCCCGAGATGAAGATCATCGACGTGTTCATCTGCAAGCTGCGCAAGAAGCTGGCGCAGGCGGGTGCAGGCAACCTGATCGGCACGGTCTGGGGACGCGGCTACGTGATGCGCGAGCCTTCGGAGACCATGAGGGCAAGGGTGCCGGCCTCGACGGAGATGCTCCCGGTCACCGCACCGCTGGAGGTACTGTCGGCGGCCTGAGCGACGGGCGCTCCTGCAAAAACTTCAGGCAGGCGCCCCGTTCCGCGTCATCGCCATCGCCGGAACGTCGTCACGCACGATCGGACGCTCGGCCGGCCGGGAGCACGCCGCCTCCTGCGTACGACCGAGTGCCGGCATCCCATGCGGGTTCGGGTCGGGCACTCCGGCACAAACCAGCAGGGCCTGCGAGGTCGGCAGTTCGATGAGTTGGCCGGACCGGCCGACGAGGAACTCGGCGAACGCCTCGCGCACACCGTCAAGGAACGAGTAGTCGTGCGTCATGATGACGCCGCCCGGTACCATCCGGGGGTGGAAGAACTCCAGGCAGGCACGGGTGCTGGACTTCAGGTCAACATCAAGATGCACAAAGCTGAAGCGTTCGTCCTCCAGACCGGCGGCGGTCGCGGGAAAGCGGCCGGGATGGAACACCACGCCGGGTTCCTGGTCCAGGAACCTGCGCACGGAGCTGAGTGACGAGCGGTACTGGCTCTGGCGCAGGTGCTGACGTTCCGCGATGTCGGGCTCCGGCAGGCCGTCGAACGTGTCGAACAGGTGCAGGGCACGGCCGGCGCCAGCCTTGCTGATGAGCTTCGCGGAGCAGCCCTGGTAGACCCCGACCTCGGCCATCGATCCTTCGAGCTTGCTCTGCGCCCGGGCGATTGAATGCACGAGGAACGCCTCCGTCCCGCTCAGCAGGGACTCCCGCTCGCGCCGGGTGGTGCGGATCAGGTCAAGCACGTCCTTCGACTTGTGCCCGCCAAGGCTCATCAGCTCGAAGCGCGCCATGATCCCCATGGAGATGACGCGTGCGAGGCGGCTGCTGCCGTACAGGCGATGCAGGTAGCGGTTCTTCATCCACAAGGGCGGGCATCTCCGGTATCCGGGCGCATCATGCTGCGGTCGCGCGCCAAGAACAACCGGTCAAGGCTATCCAGGCCTGCAGCCGCTGGCTGGGCAGTCACACGGTGAACTGTTCGGCGATGATCCGTTCCGACAAACCCTGGTCGGGATCGAACAGGATCGTGGTGCAGACCGATCTGTCCTCGCTGACGGCGACGGAGGACACGTCGCGCACCTCTGTGAAGTCGGCAACTGCCGCGACCGGCCGCTTGTCGGGGTCGAGCACCTCGAACAACACATCTGCCGAGCTCGGCAGCAGGGCGCCGCGCCAGCGACGCGGGCGGAACGCGCTGATGGGCGTGAGCGGCAGCAGGTTGGCCGAGAGCGGCACGATCGGGCCGTGCGCCGACAGGTTGTAGGCGGTTGAGCCGGCTGGCGTCGCGATCAGCACGCCGTCGCACACCAGTTCGGGCAGGCGAACCCGGCCATCCACCGTGATCCTGACACGCGCCGCCTGACGAGTCTGGCGGAACAGGAATACGTCGTTGAGTGCCACGGCCTCCTCGACCACCCCGGCCCGCGTGACCACGTGCATTCGCAGAGGATGGAGCACTGCATCCTGCGCCCGTTCAAGGCGTTCCAGCAAACCATCCTCGGTGAACGGGTTGAGCAGGAAGCCAACGGTCCCGCAGTTCATCCCATAGACCGGGATGTTGCGCTCCAGGGTCTCGTGCATGACCTCCAGCATGAAGCCGTCGCCGCCGAGTGCCACAACCGTCCTGGTGTCCGCCCACCCGGCGTTGCCGTAGCGCGACACCAAGCTGTCGCGGTGGCGCTGGGCACCCTCGGCAGACGACGCGAGGAAACGAACCTGCCCGGCCTCGACCCGGTCGTCGCTCATCCGTGGATTGCCCGCACTGCGACGGGTGGTGGCATGCCGGCACGCAGCCTGGTGCAACCCTGCGCGCGGGGCCTGAACACCCGGAGCGTGCGCCTCAGATCAGCAGGGCCGAGACAGCTCAGCGGCCAGTTCGACGAGCTCGTCAGGCAGCGGAGCGTTGAGGATATCGTCATGGGCATCCAGGAGGGACTTGCGCAGCCATGCGCTGACAAGGTCACTGCTGGTCCCCTGCGACATCATACCCTCCATCACGGCCTCCCGCTGCCTGCCACGTCAATGTCCAAGCGGGGCTCCGGTTGCATCTTGCTGGCCTGCAGCAAGGATCTTCCTGCCCAGGCTGCGGCAAGGGCGACACGGCGTCATGGCTCATGGGACGGCGGCATCGTCGACGATCATCTCGGCCAGCAGTGTTCCCAGGCACGCGTGCAGTGTCTCGACCAGCCTGAGCGCATCCCCCGGCTCGGCCGTCTCGATGTCGAGGCCGCCGCCCTCGCTCCAGTTCTGCATCAGCTCGAACCTGGGAAACAGCACCACGCCGGGCAGCGCCGCCGCGTTGCGCAGGGCGCTGAAATAGGGCGGCAGGTCGGCGTTGGCCTGGAGGAAGCGGCTGAACTGCGGGTCGACGAGGATCAGGTCCGCGTGCGCGTCGATCGCCGCGTCCGTGCCGTCGGACAGGGCCTGGTTGAACTGCCCCGGCGGCACGTTGCGCACGGCGTCCACGGTTCCGGTCTGCCAAATGACCAGCTGCGGCGGGTTCGGCGCCGCGAGCCCCGCGCGAAGCGGTGCCAGCATGTCCTCGGCCGTAAGATTCCGGCCGCCCAGCACCGACAGCGACACGGTCAGTCCGGGGATGCGCGACTCGAGCGCCGCCTTCATCCGCACCGGGAACGAGGCATCGCTCGGATGGTCAGGCGCATGCCTGACAGGAGCGTCCGTGCGGACCGTCATGGTCGTGCCGCCATGCTGCTCGTCCGCTGCGGGGGCTGCTACCCGCACGGTTCTGCTGGTCAGGGTTCCCGGCGCAAGGCTTGCCTCCGGGCCGAACACCGTGGCCGACCCGACCACAAGGATCGACACATGGCCGCCCGGCTGCAGCACGGCGGCCAGGTTCGGGAGCGCCTCGG
Organism: uncultured Acetobacteraceae bacterium; assembly: GCA_964236585.1. GTDB lineage: Bacteria > Pseudomonadota > Alphaproteobacteria > Acetobacterales > Acetobacteraceae > CAXSEF01. The sequence goes on along the minus strand of CAXSFE010000006.1, from coordinate 35,258 downwards.
CCGGAGGCATCAGGTCCGGTCTGGCAGGGCAGGCGGACTCGGTGGCCTGTGCCTCGGCCAGGGCAGGACGGGGGCACGCCAAAAGCAGCATGGCTGCCCCGCAGCACGCGGCGACGCGCGGCAGTCCCGGCCCAGGCCGCCGCGGGGAGCGTCGGTCCTGTCCGGGCAGGAGGTCCGTCCGAGCGCGCGTCATGCGACATCCATCCTGGACCCATCCTTGCCGCCTGTCGTCACCCCGGTTCCGCGGGGCCGCGCACCTTTCGCCCGATACCAGGCAGCAAGGGCCGCGACCGCGGTCAGCGCCAAGGCGCCGGTGACGTTGACGGCGACCTGCGCCTCCCAGGCCTGCGAGAACTCAAGCACGAGCCTGCCCAGGAACGACAGGAAAATACTGACGCAGAACACCGGGAGCGAGTGCTGTCCCGCCAGGATGAACGGCATCGCGATCCGGCCCTGCAGCCACGCCGCGCTCGCGGGCACGAGGCGCACGGTGAGCCAGGTCAGGGCGAGGATCGAGACCAAGCGGAACGGGTGCAGGCCCTCCTTGTCCACGGACAGCAGCGCGCGCGCGATGCGCATCGGCAGGTGGCTGGTCAGCTCGGGCTGCTGCCACACCACCCATTGCATCAGGATGCCAAACAGGGCGACCACCGTCGCCAGGACGTCGAGCGGCCACCTGCGCCGCGGCGGCTGGCCAGGGGACGTCGCGAGGATCGCTCCCAGCATGAACAGGAGCTGCCAGGTGAGAGGGTTGAAGTACCAGCCGCCGCCGTTCCAGGCAGGCAGTCCGAGACCAAAGGTCCTGGACGCGGCGTAGAGGGCCAGCGACAGGCCAGCCAGGATGTTCGGCCGCTCCAGCAGCCGCAGCGCCGGGATGAACATCAGGAGCACGACGACATACATCGGCAGGATGTTGAGGAACGAGGGCTGGTAGCGCAGGGTGAGGGCCTCGAGCATCGCCCGGTAGGGTGCCTCGCCGAGCACGTCGATGTGGATCTCGTCGATGAAGTCGCCCCGGTTCAGGGCTGCGGCCGAGTAGGCGACCTGGGCGACGAAGACCACGAACAGGAAGATGTGCGCGATGTAGAGGGTCCAGGCGCGAGCCAGCACATCGGCTCCCGCGGAGACCCAGCCGTTGCGGCGCATCCGGCCGCCATAGGCCAGGCCCGCGCCGTAGCCGGCCAGCAGCACGAACACCTCCGCGGCGTCGCACAGCGCGAAGTTGCGCAGGCTGAGCTGGTTGAGCCAGTCGGCCGGCACGTGGTCGGTGAAGATCCACCACAGGGCGAGCCCGCGGAAGAAATCCACGCGCAGGTCCCTGCCGGTGCGGATCAGGTTCATGCCACGCTTCGTGCTCCCGCGGCCCGGGACGCGCAACCGTGCCGCGGAAGACGAACTGTATCCATCACGGGCGGGAGGTGGCGTCGTGCCGGGTCTGGTCAGACAAGCGAGTTTGCCATGCGCTCCACGTCGCGCGCAGCCTCGCAGCCGGGATGCCGGGTGAGAAGAGGGGTTTGGCGGCGGACGGCGTCGCGCACATGGTCGTCGCGGCGGATAATGCCGGCCAGGTCCGGGCGACGGCGGATGAACGCCTCGCAGGCCCGCGCGAGGGTGGCGTAGGTCCGCTCCCCGGCGGCCTGGCTGGTGGCCTGGTTGATGACGACCCGGACATCGCCCTCCTCCCACACCGCCTGCGGGCGGTCCAGCGCATGAAGCTTCAGCACCGCGTAGGCGTCGGTCAGCGAGGTCGGGTCGTCGGTGACCACCACCAGCAGCGTGTCGGCGGCGGCGGCCATGCGGCGCATGCTGCGGTCGACGCCGGCGCCGAGGTCGAGCAGCACCCGGTCGTGCGCGCGCTCGGCCGCGACCAGGGCGAGCACGCGTTCCAGCAGCGTCTGGTCGAGTGCCGACAGCGCGCCCGAGCCGGACCGGCCGGCCAGGATGTCGAACCCCGCGGGATGGCGCAGGATGGCGTCGGCGAGGCTGACCTTGCCGGCGACCAGGCTCGCGAGGTCGTGTTCCGGCACAAGGCCGAGCTGGATGTCCACGTTGGCGAGGCCAAGGTCGCCGTCGAGCAGCAGCACCCGGCCGCCCAGCCGTGCCAGAGCGTGGGACAGCGTCACGGAGAACCAGGTCTTGCCCACACCGCCTTTTCCGGAGGCGACGGCGACCACGCGCCCGGCCTGACGGGGCGGCAGGGCGGCGGGGGTCCTGGACCGCAGGAGACCTCGAATCATGCGTCCGCTCCTTGGCGGGTCCGGGCCGGGCCGGAGCTCAGGCGTTCGGCCAGGAAGGCCGGGGTGACGGGTGCGAGGCTGTCGGCGATGCCGGGCGCGATCCCGGCCTCGGTGAGGCGCAGGGCCGGAGCGTGGGCCGCGGCGAGGATGCCGCCGAGCCGGCGCGAAGTGTCGAGCCGGCTGGCCAGCAGGAGACGGGTGCCGGACGCGGCGTAGCCCTCGGCCAGCTCCGCGGCGTAGCCGGCGTCAAGGCCTGTGGGCAGCACTAGCGTGATCGTGGCGGCGGAGGCCTCCGCCAGCTCGGCCAGCAGGGCGCGATGCCCCGGCAGGGTGGGGTCGAGAGCGGGCGTGTCGATGAGCACCGGCGCCGCGGTCCGCCGGGCGACGGCGCGTGCCAGCACCGCGGGACCGGCCACCACGAGGTCGATCGACAGCAGGCGGGTGAAGGCGGCGATCTGCTCGATCGCGCCGGCGCGGCTGCCGTCGGCGGTGATCACGGTCGGGCGCACGCCGGACAGCACCAAGCGGGTGGCGAGGCGTGCGACGCACACGGTCTTGCCGGCACCGGCAGGCCCCGCGACCAGGAGCGGCGGCGCATTCGGGCCGAGCGGCAGCGGCGCGAAGGTCAGGGTGTCGCGAAGCCCGTCCTCCAGCGAACCGCCGGACAGGATGTCGGCCAGAGGACGCGGCACGCCGTGCCAGTCCAGGCAGCGGGCGAGCGGCGAGCGCGGCCGGTCCGGGGCGGGCGGCTGCGGAGGCGGGGGTGGCAGAAGGGCAAGGGAGGGCGGGTCGTCGTCGGGCGGCTCCAGCCCCACCGTGACCTCCACGGCGCGCCCGGTGCGGCGTGTCGAGAGGATCAGGGCATCGGGGCCATGCTCGGCGCGGATCCGGGCCAGGATGGCCGGCATGCTGGTGCCGCGGAACAGGCTCAGCTGCATGGACGTGCCCTCCCGGTCGGACGGTCATCGGGCGCGGGTTGCCGTGGCGGAGCGGGCGGCATCAGATCGAGCCCACGGTGCGGATGCGCGCGCGGGGGAAGATCTCGGCCTGGGCGAGCACCGGCGTGCTGGGGCGCATGCGCTCGACGATGGCGCGCACCGGGGCACGGATCGTGCCGCTGCACAGCAGCACCGGGGCCTCTCCGGAGGCTGCGGCGTGGTCGAAGGCGGTGCGCAGCTTCTGCATGAAGTCGCCGAGCTTGCTGGGGGCCATGGCGAGCTGGCGGTCCTCGGGCGGGCCGACCATGCTCTCGGCGAAGGCCTGCTCCCAGTCCGGCGAGAGGGTGATCAGCGGGATGTAGCCGGCGGGCCCGACGTGGCTGTCGCTGATCTGGCGGGCGAGGCGGGCGCGGACGTGGGCCACGATCAGCGGCACCGGGCGGCCGCCGCCGCAGGCCTCGTGGATGCCCTCGAGCACGGTGGCGAGATCGCGGATCGAGATGCGCTCGGCGAGCAGCGCCTGCAGCACGCGCTGCACGCCGCCCACGGAGATCTGCTGCGGCACCAGGTCGGCCACCAAACGCTGCTGGTCGCGGGGCAGATCGTCGAGCAGCTTCTGGGTCTCGGCATAGGACAGCAGCTCGGCCATGCTGTCGCGCACCAGCTCGGTGAGGTGGGTGGTCAGCACGCTGGCGGGGTCGACCACGGTGCAGCCTCGCGCGATCGCCTCCTCTCGACGCGACGGCTCGATCCACAGCGCGGGCAGGCCGAAGGCGGGCTCGGTGGTGCGCTCGCCGGGCAGGTCGGGCGGCTCGCCGCTCGGGTCCATCGCCAGCATCCGGGTGGGGCGCAGCTCGCCGCGCCCGGCCTCGATCTCCTTGATGCGCACCGAGTAGGTTTCGGCGCCGAGCTGGACGTTGTCCTGGATGCGCACCGGCGGCAGCACGAAGCCGACCTCGGCGGCGATGGAGCGGCGCAGCGACTTGATCTGTTCGGTCAGGCGCGGGGTGTCGCCGCCTGCGAGCGAGAGCAGGCCGTAGCCGAGCTCCAGGCGGATCGTGTCGATGCGCATGGAGTCGCTGATCGGCGCGTCGCCGGTGGCGGCGGGGGCGGGGGCGTCATCCTCGGCCTCGTCGCGGGTGGGGATTTTGAAACGCAGCCAGGCGCCGCCGCCAGCGAGCCCGGCCAGGGCGAGGAACGGCAGCGCGGGCAGGCCGGGCATCAGGGCTAGCAGGGTGGCGACGCCCGCGGCCAGTGCCAGCGGCTTGTAGCCGCCACCGAGCTGGCGCATCAGCGCGACATCGGCCGGTCCTTCGACGCCGCCCTTGGTGACCACGATGCCGGCGGCGGTCGAGACCAGCAGCGCCGGGATCTGCGACACCAGGCCGTCGCCCACGGTGAGCGTCGTGTAGGTCGCGGCAGCGTCGGTGAATGCCATGCCGTGGCGCACCAGCCCGATCGCCAGGCCGCCGAAGATGTTGATCGTGGTGATCAGCAGGCTGGCGATCGCGTCGCCGCGCACGAACTTCGCGGCACCGTCCATGGCGCCGTAGAAGCCGCTCTCCTCCTCCAGCTCGCGGCGACGGACGCGCGCGACCTTCTCGTTGATCAGGCCGGAGCTCATGTCGGCGTCGATCGCCATCTGCTTGCCGGGCATCGCGTCGAGGCTGAAGCGGGCCGCGACCTCGGCGATGCGGCCGGAGCCCTTGGTGATGACCATGAAGTTCACCACCAGCAGGATGGCGAACAGGATCAGGCCGATCACCACGTCGCCGCCCATCAGGAAGCCGCCGAACGCCGCGACCACGTGGCCGGCGGCGGTCGCGCCCTCGTTGCCGTGGCTCAGGATCAGCCGGGTGGTGGCGACGTTGAGCGACAGGCGCAGCAGCGTCGTGAGCAGCAGCAGCGTCGGGAACGAGGTGAAGTCGAGCGGGCGGCGCAGGAACAGCGCCACCATCAGCACCAGCACGGACAGGGTGAGCGAGAGCGCCAGGCCGACGTCCAGGATCACCGTGGGCAGCGGCAGGATCAGCACCGAGAGCAGCGCCACCACGCCGAGCGCCAGGCCCACGTCGGTGCCCGGCGCGTAGCGGGTGACCATCTGGCCGAAATGCTCGCGCCCGGTGGACTGCAGCGAGACCTGCGCCGGCGGCAAGGCCATCAGGCGGCGACCCCGGCCGCGGGCGGGGTGACGGCGAGGCCCTGCTGCGAATAGTCGCGCAGCTTGTTGCGCAGGGCGCGGATCGAGATGCCGAGGATGGTCGCGGCATGGGTGCGGTTGCCGAGCGTGTGGCTCAGGGTCTGCAGGATTAGGTCGCGCTCGACCTCGTCCATGGTCAGGCCGACCAGCGCCGAGATGCCGCCGCCCGCGGGCGGCGCCGGATGCGCGGTGCCGGGCGGGGTCGTGCCGGGCTGCGGGCTCAGCTCGACCGCGGCCTCGTCGATCTCGGGGCCCTGCGCCAGCAGCACGGCGCGGTGCATGGTGTTCTCCAGCTCGCGCACGTTGCCGCGCCAGGGGTGGGCGGCGAGGCGCAGCCGGGCGGTGGCGGAGATCGGGCGCTGGGGCACGCCGTTCACCTCGGCGTAGTGGCGGGCGTAGTGGTCGGCCAGCGCCGCGATGTCGCCCGGCCGCTCGCGCAGCGGCGGGATGCGCAGGCCGACGACGTTGAGGCGGAAGTAGAGGTCCTCGCGGAAACGCCCGGCCGCGACCTCGGCGGGCAGGTCGCGGTTGGAGGTGGCAAGGATGCGCACGTCGACGCGCACTGGACCGCTGCCGCCGAGGCGGTCGATCTCGCGCTCCTGGATGGCGCGCAGCAGCTTGGCCTGCAGGCGGGCGTCCATCTCGCTGATCTCGTCGAGCAGCAGCGTGCCGCCGCCCGCCGCCTCGAATTTGCCGAGTCGGCGGGCGACGGCGCCGCTGAACGCGCCCTTCTCGTGGCCGAACAGCTCGGATTCCAGAAGGTTCTCCGGGATCGCGGCGCAGTTCAGCGCGACGAACGGACCGCCAGCCCGTCGCGAGCGGCGGTGGATGTGTCGGGCGAGCACCTCCTTGCCGGTACCGCTCTCGCCGGTGATCAGCACCGAGGCCTCGGCGGCGGCGACCTGCTCGGCGCGCTTCAGGGTGGCGAGCATCGCCGGGTCGCGCGCCACCAGGGCGTGGGTCTCGCCGGACGCGGCCTGCAGGATGGCGGCGATCAGCTCCGGGTCTGCGGGCAGCGGCAGGAACTCGCGGGCGCCGTCGCGCACGGCGCGGAGCGCGGCCTCCGGGTCGGACTCGGTGCCGCAGGCGACCACGGGGGCGGCGATGCGCTCTGCGGCCATCGCGCGCACCAGGCCGGGGACGTCGTGGGCCACGTCGCAGAGCACGAGGTCGACGCGGGCGTCGGCGCGCAGACGGGCAAGGCCGGCGGTGCTGGTGTCGGCCTGGTCGAGCTTTGCCCCGCGGCCCTGGGCGATGCGCGCGGCCTGACCCAGCTCGGCGGCCAGCGAGCCGATGATCAGGACGCGCATCAGCCGCGGTCCGCCTTGACGATCTCGGTCATGGTGATGCCGAGGCGGTTGTCGTCGACCATGACCACCTCGCCGCGCGCCACCAGGCGGTTGTTGACGTAGATGTCGATCGCCTCGCCGAGCTTGCGGTCCAGCTCGACCACGGCGCCGCGGCCGAGCTTGAGCAGCTGGCTGACCTGCATCGTCGCGCGGCCGAGCACGGCGCTCACCGTGACGGGGATGTCATAGACCGCCTCCAGGTCGCGCACCGCGCGGGGCGCGGTCTCGCCCGGCAGCGCGGGGTCGGTGAACTCGGCGAGTTCCATGTCAGCCGGCATCAGCCATCTCCTTGGGGCCAGGTGTGGTGGGCTCGGGCGCGGTCCGGGCGCCGGCCGTGGCTGCGGCCTCGAACAGGCCGAGCGGGGCGAGCACGGCCTCGATGGCCGACGCGATCGCGCGCCGGTCGCGTGCCGCCCGCCCGTCCTGCCAGGCGATCCGCACCTCGTCCGCCGCCAGCGTCTCTGTGGGCACGAGCTGCACCCGGGCGGCGAGATCGGGGTCGAGGCGGGCCACGGTTTCCGCCAGGCCGCGCAGCGCGGCCGTGCTGGCCCGGACGACGATGCGTGGCTCCGTGTCCAGCGCCGGCAGCACCGCCTCCGCCAGCGCGCGCAGCTCGCGCTCTCCGTTGCGGGCGCAGGTCGCCGGCAATGCGGCCGCCAGCAGCGACAATGCGGTGCGCGCCACGGCCTGCGCGGCATCGGCGGCCAGCGCCTCCGCGGCGGCGCGTGCGTCTGACAGCGCGGCCGCGACGGCGTGCAGCACCGCCGTGCGCTGCGTCTCGGCTTCGGAATCCGCCGCAGCGCGCGCCGCCCTCCAGCCTTCCGCGCGCCCTGTCTCGCGGGCGTCGGCCAGCTCGATCGCGGAGTGGGTCGGCTCCGGCGCGGGGGGTGCGGGCGCCGGCTGCTCGGGCGCATCGAAATCCTCGGCGTAGAGGATGCCGCCGAGCGGGCGTGGCGCGGCCCGGGTGGCTTCGGGCACGGGGTCGGCGTCGCCCGCGTCGGCGAGCATGGCGGGGTGGTCGTGCAGGGCGGCGCGCACGGCATCGCGCAGCAGCGCGTCCATGCCGCGCGGACCGCGTTCGGGGTGTCGCTCCGGGTGTTCGGGCCGGGCGGAGGTCAATACAGCAGTTCCTCTTCCTGTCCGCCGCCCATCTCGATCTCGCCGGAGGCCGCCAGCGTCTTGGCGACCAGCACGATCGAGGACTGCGCCTCGTCGACGTCGCGCAGCTTGACCGGGCCGAGCGCCTCGATGTCGTCGCGCAGCATGCGGCCGGCACGCTCGGACATCGACGCGAAGAACTGCTCGCGCAGCTTCTCCGGCGCGCCCTTCAGCGCCAGCGGCAGCTTGTCCTTCTCGACCACGCGCAGCACGGCCTGCATCGCGGCGGGACTCAGGCGCGAGAGGTCGTCGAAGGTGAACATCAGCAGCTTCACGCGGTCGGCACTGTCCTGGCTGCGCTCCTCCAGCGCCGCGGTGAAGCGGGCCTCGGACTGTCTGTCGAAGTTGTTGAAGATCTCGGCCATCATCTCGTGGCTGTCGCGCCGCGCGCCGCGGGCGAGGTTGGACATGAACTCGGAGCGCAGGGTGCGCTCAACCCCGTCGAGCACGTCCTTCTGCACGCTCTCCATGCGCAGCATCCGCATCACCACCTCCATCGCGAAGCCCTCGGGCAGCAGTGCGAGGACTCGGGCGGCGTGGTCGGGCTTCACCTTGGACAGCACCACGGCGACGGTCTGCGGGTATTCGTTCTTGAGGTAGTTGGCGAGCACGCTCTCGTGCACGTTGCCGAGCTTGTCCCACATGGTGCGCCCGGCCGGGCCGCGGATCTCCTCCATGATCTGGCTGGCGCGCTCGCGCGACATGGTCTGCTGCAGCAGACGCTCGGTGGTCTCGAAATTGCCCACCACGCTGCCCGCGCTGCCGAGCTTCTCCGTGAACTCGGCCAGCAGCTGCTCCACCATGGTCGCGCTGACCGGGCCGAGCTGCGCCATGGCGGCGGAGATCTCGCGGATCTCGTCCTCGCCCATCATCGCGAACAGCCGCGAGCACTGTTCGGAGCTGAGCGTCAGGAGCAGGACGGCGGCGCGCTTCGGGCCGCTGAGCTGGTCGGCGGTGGCGGTTCTCGCCATGGTCAGGACTTCTCCTGCGAGATCCAGTTGCGCACGATCACCAGGCTCTCCTCAGGATGCTTGTCCACGAGCTCGCCGATCTTGCGCAGCGTGGAGGCGCGCATCTGCCCCTCGACGTTGGCGAGGTTGACCATCGCCTCGCCGGGCTCTGCCGCCGGGCCCGCCAGGGCCGGCACGCCCGTGCCGCCAGGCCCGGCAAGGGCCAGCCGCTCCTGCGCGCTCTCCGCGGCCAGCAGGGCGGCGCTGCCCTGGTCGAGCGCGGGGCCGGGCGTGGTCAGGCGCAGCATCGTCGGCCGCACCACGAAGAACAGGGCGAGCAGCGCGATCAGGCCGATCGCCCCGGTCTGCACCAGCGTCATGATGTCGGACTTCTCGAGGTGCAGGCCGAAGCGCGAGGCGGCCTCCGGTGCCGCGGCGTCGGCGTCGGGCGACACGAAGCGCATGCCGACCACCTCGACCTTGTCGCCGCGCTTCTCGTCGAAGCCGATGGCGCTGCGCGCGATGGTGGCGATGCGCGCCAGCTCCTCGGCGGAGCGTTCGTGCCAGACCGGCTTGCCGTCCGCGTCGGGCGTGGTCGTGCCGTCCACCATCACCGCGAGGCTGATGCGGCGGATCTGCGGCTGGTCGTGCACCGTGGTGCGCACGGTCTTGCCGATCTCGTAGTTGGTGGTCTCCTCCTGCTTCTGCTGCTGGCTGCCGGCCTGGGACTGCGCCGCGGCGGCGTCGGCGTTGGGCAGGTTGTTGGCGACCGTGGTCGGCTTGTCGGCGGCCTCCGTGGACTTGGAGCTGTCGCTGTTGGTCTGGGTGCTGCGCACCACCTGCTGGTCGGGGTTGTAGCTTTCCTGGGTCTCGTGCAGCTGGTCGAAGTCCATCTGCACCGCAGCCTCCGCGCGCACCCTGCCTACGCCGAGGCTGCGCTCCAGCAGGTCCTCGACGGAGCGCGACAGGCGCTGCTCCGTCGTGTGACGCAGCTCCTCGGCGGTCTGCGCCGCCTCCGCGCCTTCTGCCGCGGCCGGATCGCCGGCGCGGGCCAGCAGGTTGCCGCGGCTGTCGATCAGCGCGATGTTGCGCGGCCGCAGGCCAGGCACCGCGGCGGAGATCAGGTTGAGCACCGACTGCACGCCCTCGCGGTCCATGCGCGCGCCGCCGGCCATGGTCAGCACGACGCTGGCCTGGGCCTCCTGCTGCTGTCGAGAGAAAGGCTGGCGCTTGGGCATCACCAGGTGGACGCGGGCCGCGCGCACCCCGGAGATCATGCGGACGGAACGGGCGATCTCGCCCTCCATCGCGCGGGTCTGGTTCATTTCCTGCTGGAACTGGCTGGAGGTGAGGCTGTCGCCGCGGTCGAAGATCTCGTAGCCGATCGAGCCGCCAGAGGGCAGGCCGTCCTTGGCGAGCAGCAGCCTGGCGCGGGCCACGTCGCCGGCGGGCACGAGCACCGTCTGGCCGCCACCCTGCTCCTGATGGGCGATGTGCGCCTTGTCGAGCGCGTCGACGAGCTGGCCGGCCTCGCGCAGGTCGAGGTCGGCGTAGAGCAGCGCGTATGACGAGGGTGTGGCGCCGCGCATAGCCAGCAGCCCGAGGATGCCGAGCATGCCGATCGCGACGACCGCCATCGCCGCCAGCCTGGCGGGGCCGAGCGCGCGCAGGCCTTCGAGCACCGGCCTCACGGCGCGCTTTGCCGGGACTGCGGCGCGGCGGCTGACAGGCGCGGCGCAAGGGACGACCAGGGTGCGGCCGGCGGCAGGGTCCGCCACGGGGCGCGTGCAGCGGTGCTCTCCGGAACCGGTGCCGACGCGTCCTGGGCCGCCACCCGGCTCGCGCCCTGACGCGGCATGTCCGGCTCGGCGCCAGGAGGCACGCCGGCGTCTTGGGGCTGGGTCGCGTCCGTCATTCCGCTCTTCCGCTCCACCGGCGTTCTGCCGGCAGGCACAAGGTGGCGGGCCGGACTTACCCCTCAGTTAACGGCTCGGCATTTGTTGCCCGGTCCGCAGATGGTGCGGCCCGACCGCGCCGGTTCAGTTCACCAGCGACTGCAGTGCGCTGATGTCCACCGAAGTGGCGCCAAGCTGCAGGTTCGTCGACGTGCCGCTCTTGACCAGCCCGGTGACGGTGCCCTGCACGGTGAACGGTACCGCAACGGTCGTGGTGCCGGTGGCGCTCGGCGTCACCACGGCCACGGCGTAGCTGCCGTCCGCGACGGAGTTGCCGGAGTCGCTGGTTCCGTTCCACTTCCAGGTGTTGGCGCCGGCGGCCGAGGTCAGGGTGGCGGTCTTGATCGTCGCGCCCGAGGCGTCGGTGATCGCGATGGCGATCGGCTCGGCCGATGTCGTGTTGAACTGCAGCTCGCCGCTGCCGTTCTGCAGCGCGATGTTGCTCGAGGTGACGTCCGCAGTCTTGCCGACCAGCGCGGTGGACTGCAGCACCTGGCTGCCCTGGGTCAGGGCAATCAGCTGGGTCAGGTTGCTGTTGGTGCTGACCTGCTGCTGGACGCTGGTCATCTGCACCAGCTCGCTGGTGAACTGGTTGGTGTCCATCGGGCTGGTCGGGTCCTGGTTCTGCAGCTGCGTGGTCAGCAGGCTCAGGAAGCTCTGGAAGTTGTCGGCGAGCGAGGTCAGCGCGTTGACGCCGGCGGTGGTGCCGGTGCTCGACGCGGTGGCGCCGGCGGCCGCGGTGCCGGAGGTGCTGGTGGCGATGCTGGTCATGAGGGGTTCCCGGGTTCAGGCGGTGATGTCGATGCCGGCGGGCTGCCAGGCCGAGGCGTAGGACTGGAGGGCGGACACGGCGCGGCCGGAGCCGGAGCGCGTGCTCTGTCCCTGGTCGGCGTTCTGCCGGGCGCCGCTGTCGCGACCGGCCTGGCCGGGCTCGCCGCCCGCGTCACCCGCGCCCTGGCCGGTGTTCTGGCCGGGATCGCGGGCGGAGGCGTTGTGGTCCTGGCTGACGAAGCTGCCGGCCGGGGCCTGCTGGAGCGACAGCGTCCGGTCCTGCGGCAGGCCGGCCTGGGTCAGGGCATGCTGCAGCTGCGCCTGGTCGTGCAGCAGGAGGCGCAGCGTCTCCGGCCGCTCCACAAGCACGGAGACCGATGCGGCGCCGTCATGGTCGCGGGTGATCTGGACCTGCACGGTGCCAAGCTCGGCCGGGGTCAGGCGCAGCATCATGTTCTGCGCGCCGTTGGCGCTGTGCATCGCCAGCACCGCCGGGACGACCTGCGCCGCGGGGGAAGCCGCAGGCTCGGCCGATACCGCAGGCGAGGCGGCCGGCGCGGGCGCGGCGGCCGGGATTGCCGGCGAGCCGGGCTGGGCTGTCAGGAGGGTCGAGGCCTGGGCCGGGCCCTGTGCCGCCATCTGGAACGCGTCCGCCTGGCCGGGCGCCGGCTGGGTCGCGACGTCGGTGGCGGGTGTCACGCTTGCCCCCGGATCTGCCAGGGCGTGGCGTGCCGTCAATGACGCGTCCGGTCCGGCGTGCCCTGTGCCGGCGGGCTGGGACGATGCGGCCTGGGCCGGCGTGATGCTGGGCGACGCGGGCTGGCTGGAGGCGGACGGGACCGACGCCGGCTGGGTCGCGCCGCCGCGTGGACCTGCGGCGGAGCTTGCGGGTACCGGGACAGTGGCGGAACGCCCCGGCCACGGCTGCGCTGCGTCGGTGGCCGCATGCAGGGCCGCTGCGACATCGGGGCGGGCGGCGGAGGTGTCCGGGAGCAAAGTGCCGCGAACCGAACCGGAGGGGACGGTCGATGGTGCCGCCGGGCTGGCCGGTGCGGCGGCTGCATCAGCCGGTGCGTCTGCGGCGACGCTGGCCTCCGCCATGGCAGGGGCGGTTGTGTCGGGCCCGGCCATGGACCCGGCCGCAACAGCGGTGTCTGTTGTTCGGCCGGCCGACGGTCCGGCTTGGGCGGCATCCGGAAGCGACGCTGCGGGCGGGAACACGGGAGGCGGCGCGGGGGCCGGGTCACCGGCCACGACCTGCACCGCAGCCTGTGCGGCGGGATCGCTGTCCGCGGCATGGCGCGAGGGCGCGCTGTCCGTGCCGTGCCGCGCGGGCAGCAGGCCGGCGACGGTGATCGTCGCTGCGTTCATGCCCTGCGGCACGAGCGCGGGAACATCCGCGGTGCCGGACGTTGCGGCGTCCGTGGCGAGCAGCGGCCCAGGCTCGGCCGGGTCGGGCGTGGCAATCGCGGCCGCCGCTCCGGCCGGCGGGATCGCGGTCTGGCCCGGTTTCGGTACGGGTCCGGCCGCGGTCTCGTCGGCCGTGGCGGGGCCTTCCGATGCCGGCGTGGCGGGCCGTGAGCCGGCGGAGGGGATCGTTCTCGCGGTGGCCCGGACCGCAGGCGAGCCGCCGCTGGCCGTGGCGGCGGGCGAGGGCTGGGGGAGCTTCGGCGTGCGGGGCAAGGTTGCCGTGTCGAGCGCGGCGCCGAAGCCGTCGTCGCTCGCGCGGCTCCGGGCGGCGTCCGACCGGGAGTCGGGCCTGTGCACGATGGGCAGCTCGGCGATGGCAGAGGCTGGCATTCTGGTGTCCCGGCGTTCGGGCGGCATGGCAGCAAGTTCCAGGCCACGTCCGGCTTGGGCGGCGACGCTGTGCGCACTGCGCCAGCCATGCAGGACGTGCCCGGCAGATCCTGCCGGGAGGCGGTATCGAGCCCGGCAGCGACGGCCCTGCGGGCTGCGGAAGGGCGTGCGCGACGCCTCGTACAGGCCTTTCGACGGGCGCGGACGCTGGCACGGTTTCTGCCTTGCCGGCGCCAGACCCAACGAGGAGAGTTCCATGTCGCTGTTCGGCGCACTCAACACCGCGGTGAGCGGACTGACCGCGCAGTCCGCCGCCTTCACCAACATCAGCGACAACGTCGCCAACAGCCAGACCATCGGCTTCAAGGGGATCAACACCAGCTTCATCGACTATCTGAGCAGCTCAACGGCGACGGAGAACCAGTCCGGCTCGGTGGCGACGCGGCCGGACTACGAGAACAATGTGCAGGGCACGATCGAGACCAGCACCGACACCACGGCGATGGCGATCTCCGGGCAGGGCTTCTTCCAGGTCAGCACGGAGAGCGGCGTCACCGCGGCCGGCGTGCCGATCCTGAACAACACGCCCGAGTACACGCGCACCGGCGACTTCACCGTCGACAAGGCCGGCTACATGGTCAACAGCGCGGGCGGCTACCTCAACGGCTGGCCGGCGGACGCGAAGGGCAACGTGATCCAGGGCGCGCTGTCGCCGATCAAGATCAACCAGAACCAGAACCCGCCTGTCCAGACCGCCAACGTCGTGGTGGCGTCCAACCTGCCGGAAGGCGGCACGACGGCCGACACCACCACGGTGAGCGCGTACGACGCCGCCGGTGCCTCGCACACCCTGGCGCTGACATGGACGCCGGTGACTGGCTCGACCAACTGGACTCTGTCCGTGGCGCAGGACGGAGGCGCGGCCGCCAACGTCGGGACCGCGACGTTCAACGCGAACGGGACGCTGAACACCTTCACGGCGTCCGGGTCCGGCGCGCCGCTCGCGACGCAGACGACGCCGGGCGAGCAGGGCGTCACGGTGCCGACGACGTGGGGCAACGTCGCGTTCAACCTCGGGACGAGCGGCCTGTCGGACGGGGTGACGCAGTTCGCCGGCCTGCCGTACGCGTCGCGCAACATCACCGCGGACGGCGTCACCGCGGGCAACTACACCGGGGTCAGCATCCAGTCGAACGGCAGCGTGGTGGCCAGCTACGACAACGGCACCACGCGCACGCTGGCGCAGGTGCCGGTGGTGACGTTCGGCAACGCCAATGCGCTGCAGCGGCAGAACGGCGAGGCATTCACGGCGACCGCGGCGTCCGGCAACGGGCTGGTGAACGTGCAGAACGCGAACGGCGCCGGCAGCCTGGACATCGGCTCGACGGAGAACTCGAACGTCGACATCGCCACCGAGCTGACCAAGCTGATCGTGGCGCAGCAGGCATACGGCGCCAACGCGAAGATGATCACGGCCGCAAACCAGATGTTAACCACGACGATCAATACCATCCAGTAGCCCCGGCCCGGCGACGCCGGCCCGGTGGCACCGGGTCGGCAGCGCGGGTCCCGGCAGCAGGAGCAGTCGGATGAGCCTCGAATCAGCCTTGTCGATCGCCGGCAGCGGCCTTGCCGTGGTGCAGCGCCAGATCAGCGTCGTGTCGCAGAACGTGGCCAACGCCAGCACCACCGGCTACGTGCGCGAGGTGTCGGTGCAGACCTCGCTGGAGGCCGGCTCCGAGCCCAGCGGCGTCGCGTCGGGCCCGACACAGCGGGCGCTGGACGCGCCGCTGCAGGCCAGCGTGCTGTCGCAGAACGCGGCGGTGTCGGGGCTGCAGACCAGGGCGGCCGCGCTGTCCGTCATCGATGCGGCGCAGGGCACCACCGGGGATGGCGGCAGCAGCCTGGCCAGCCTCGCGGGCGGACTGCAGACCGCCTTCACCACGCTGCGCACCGACCCGTCCAGCGCGCCGCAGCAGCAGGCGGTGGTCGGCGCGGCGCAGTCGCTGGCGGGCGGGATCAACACGCTGTCGCAGACCTACACGGCACAGCGCCAGGCGGCGCAGGACACGCTGGTGCAGCAGGTGGCGACCGCCAACCAGGCGCTGGGACAGATCGGCGCGCTGTCGACGCAGATCGTGTCGCTCAAGGCGCAGGGTGCCAGCACGGCCGACCTCGAGAACCAGCGCGACGAGCAGGTGGCGTCGCTGAGCGGCCTGCTGTCGGTGCACACCAAGGTGTCGGCGAGCGGCGACATGACCGTCACCACGGACGACGGCACGTCGCTGCCGACACGCGGGGTGGACGGGCCGCTGGCCACCACGGACCTCACGATCGCCCCGGGCGACACCTACGCGAAGGGCGCGGCGCCGGGAGCGGCAGGGGCGATCCCGGCGATCACCATCGGCAAGCTGGACGTGACGGCCTCGCTCACCGGCGGGTCGATCGGCGCCAACCTCACCCTGCGCGACAGCACGCTGCCGGGCTACCAGGCGACGCTGGACACGTACTCGCAGACGCTCGCGACGCGGTTCAGCGGGCAGGGCCTGACCCTGTTCACCTCCGGCGCCGCGACCGTGTCCGCAGCTCCGGCCAGCGCGGTCGGGCTCTCCTCGTCGATCCAGGTCAACGCCGCGGTCGCGGCCACGCCGAGCCAGGTGCGCGACGGCACGTCGGGGACGGCCAGCGGTGCTGCCGGCAGCACCACGGTCATCGACGCCGTGCTGAACACGACGTTCGCGGCGCAGGGCAGTTCGCAGGACCTGGTGTCGCAGGCGGCGACGCTGGTGGCGTCGCAGTCGCAGGACAGCGCGGCGGCGAGCGCGTCGCTGACCACGCAGACCGGCGTGCAGACCTCGCTGAATTCCCAGCTCGACAGCGCGTCGGGCGTGTCCGTGGACCAGGAGCTTTCGAACATGGTCGGGCTGCAGAACGCCTACGGCGCCGGGGGGAAGATCATCTCGGCGCTGGAGTCGATGTTCACCTCGCTGCTCGCGGCGGTGAACCCGTGAACGTGACAGGGACCGCGGCCCCCGCGTCGCGCGGGCTGCTCGCGGAGCTGTCGGGAAACGTGGGCTCGATCAACGCGAAGCTGACCCAGGTGAGCGAGGAGGTGTCGACCGGGCTGGTGTCGACCACCTATGCCGGGCTGGGCAGCGGGGCGCTGACTGCGCTCAACCTGCGGCCGCAGATGGCGCAGAACGACGCGATCTCGGACGGCATCACGGCGGCGACGTCGCAGATGGGCGTCACGCAGACAGTGATGACGCAGATCAGCTCGCTGACGCAGGGCGTGCTGTCGAAGCTGAGCGCCGCCGGCGGGTCCGGCACCGGCGCCACCGGGCTCGACGATATCGCGGCGCAGGCACGCGACGCGTTCGCCAGCGTGGTGTCGCTGCTCAACACGAAGGACGGGGACAGCTACATCTTTGCCGGGGAGGACAGCACCAACCCGCCGGTGCCGGCCGGCAGCACGGTCAGCTTCGTCGCCGGGGTGACGAGCGCGGTGCAGGCGCTGGGCACGCTGGGCACGACCCTGGCCTCGACGGAGGCCGCGTCGCTTGGGGCCAGCACGTCGGGGGTGTTCTCGACGACGGCGGGACAGTCCACGGTGCAGACGGTGCAGACCGGGTCGGGTGCGGCGGTGCCGTATGGGGTGTCGGCCAGCGCGTCGTACATGCAGCAGATCCTGCAGTCGCTGGCGACGGTCGGCGCGCTCAGCTCGTCGCAGACAGGGGCGGCGGGGTATTCCGGCTTCGTGCAGGCGGCGACCACGCAGCTCGGGACGGCGACGACGGCGCTGACGGCGGACCAGGGCGTGCTGGGCGAGCGGCAGGACGAGCTGACGGCGACGCAGACGACGATGGCGAGCACGAAGATCTCGCTGACCACGCAGCTGTCGGGCGTGGAGGACGCGGACGTGGCGTCGCTGGCGACGACGCAGTCGCTGCTACAGACACAGCTGGAGACGTCGTACAAGCTGATCTCGAACATGCAGAATCTGTCGCTGGTCTCGTATCTCTGAGACCAGCGGCTGAGACGGTCTGATTTTTTCGATACGATTCACGTGCTGTTAAGGCATCTGGTTCAGGATGCTTCTGCGCCGCTAAAACTGCGGCAACGAACGAACTTCGGATACTAAAGGTAAGACACCATGACCTCCGTGAACACCAATACTGGCGCCATGACTGCGCTGATGTCGCTGAACGCGACCTCGAGCGCGCTGGCGACGACCGAGAAGAAGATCTCCACCGGCTACAAGGTCGCCGACTCGACCGACGACGGCGCGGCCTACGCGGTGGCGCAGGGCGTGCGCTCCAACGTCAGCGTGCTGACGGCGGTGAACAACCAGCTCGGCAATGCGACCGGCCTGATGAGCGTGACCAACTCGGCGCTCAACTCTGCCAGCACCTTCATGCAGACGATCTCGTCCGACCTCACCAATATCGCAGCGGGTACGACCAACGAGACTGCTAATTATACAGCTAAGTTCACCCAGGATGTAGCACAGCTCAAGAACTACCTGAACGGCGCAAGCTATAATGGGCAGAGCTTGATTACGACGACAAGCACCACTACGCCTGCGACAGCGTCGCAGACGCTTACAATTGACGATCTTGGAAACACAAAGGTGCTTGACGGCAGCCTCTACAATCTAACGACCTTTCTGACTAATGTCTCAGGTGCACTTACTAGCAACGGTCAGACAGGGCAGGCTGCAGCACAGGCGTATGTAAACGGTACCGGCACTGGCTCTGGGTCGACCAGCCTTAAGACCGACATCGCGTCACTTAATACGGTGGCCAGTCAGGGCGGTTCAGACGCGAATTTCATAACAAACCAGCAGACCTTCAACAGCGCCAAGATGGACGCGCTGAACACGGGTCTTGGCGCGCTGGTGGATGCGGACCTCGCCAAGGAGTCGGCCAACCTGACTGCGCTGCAGATCAAGCAGCAGCTTGGCCAGCAGTCGCTGTCGATCTCGAACCAGGCGCCGTCTGGCCTGGTCAGCCTGTTCCGCTGATGGCTAGCGGCGGCGGGCCTTGTGCCCGCCGCCGTTCCTTTCGCGACATGGCCAACACTACCTTACCGCCCAAGGCAGCCCAAGAAGGACTCCCATGTCGAACCTGGTCCTGGAACTCCGCCAAGGCGAGACGATGATCGTCAACGGAGCGCCGATCCGCTTCCGCACCAAGACCCGCCTGGAGCTGACCGCACGCGCCCGGTTCCTGTTCGGCAAGCAGATCATGTCGCCGGTGCAGGCGGACAGCCCGGCGCGGCACATCTATTTCGCACTGCAGACAGCCTACATCGGTACCGACGACGAGCGGGCCGGCGGACTGGCGACAGCCCGCAGCCTGATCGCCGAGTACAAGACCACCACGACCTCGCCGCTGGCGCGCGACATCCTGGATCGCTCTCTGGCCGCGGCTGAGGCGGACGACTGCTACCAGGCACTCAAGCTGGTGCGCCGGATCATCCGCCACGAGGATAACGTGCTGGGTCGTAACGAGACCACTGCCTTCGCTCCTGGCTCGACCGATTTGGCCGCGGCGGCGGAGTAGGGACATGGCGGTGACGAACCGGGCGTTCCGTGCCTATGCCAGCGCCAGTGCGCAGCGCAGCCCCCGCGAGCAGGAAGCAGAACTGTTCCGCACGCTCAGCAACCGTCTGCGCAACGCTCGTGACGGCGCCGAGATGGAGCGCGCCCGCGCGCTTGCCGACAATGCCAGGCTGTGGATCGCGGCCAGCGGCTTCCTGCAGGACCCGGCCAACCAGCTGCCGCCTGAGACCCGCGCCGGGATCGTATCGATCAGCCGCGCCGTCGGCCGCGTAATGGCGTCCGGCGAACCGGACTTCGACTTCCTGATCTCGGTGAACGACACGATGGCGTCCGGGCTGTCCGGCGCCGGTTGAGGGGACGCGGACCATGAGCGGGATCGGGCTGTCGGGGTTGAACATCAGCCTGCTGTTCGGCGGCTCGTCGAGCGACGACAACGGGATCATGAGCATTCTGTCCGGCAACGCGGGCGGTGCCAGCACGACCAACCCGATTACGGCGCTAAACTCCGCCGAGGTTAACCAGACCAAGGACATTGCGGCGACCGCCGCCGACCCGCAGGTGGCGCGCGACCTTGCGACGTTCACCAAGGCGGTGACCAGTGCCACGAGCGTGACGCAGTTGCTGGCGAATCCGACGGTAATGAAGGTCCTGCTGACCGCGAACGGACTGGGCGACCAGGTGTCGTATACGGCGCTGGCGCAGAAGGCGCTGACCTCGGACCTGACCAACACGAACTCGGTGGCCAACCAGCTCAAGACCACGAACTCGGCGTGGGCGTCTGCCGCGGCGACCTACCAGTTCGCGGCCAAAGGGCTGTCAGTCATTCAGACATCGAGCGTGCTGAGCACCATCACGAACGCCTATGCCGAGGTGACCTGGCGCACCTCGCTTGATGCGACGACCCCGGGCCTGTCGAACGCGCTGACGTTCCGGGCCAATGCGTCGACCGTGACGTCGGTGGACCAAATCCTGGGTGATCCTGTGCTGCGCGATGTGGTCACCACCGCGCTCGGCCTGCCGCTGCAGATCGCGGAGCAGCCGCTGTCGACGCAGGAGAAGCTGATCAGCGACGGCCTCGACATCACGAAGCTGAAGGACCCCAAGTTCGTGGAGACCTTCGTGCAGCGCTACCTGCTGGCGAAGGGCTCGGCCAGCAGCGGTTCGTCGCTGGTGGTCTGATACGAGCGGCGCAACCGAAAGACACAGGGTGCTGCCGAAGACAGGCAAGGCCAGGGGCTCTGCCCCTGGACCCCGCCAAGGGCTGGGCCCTTGGATCGCCTCCCTGAAGTAAGGCCGGTCCAGGGGCGGCTCGTCCCTGGCGGGTCTGGGCAGAGCCCAGTCTTGCTTGCCAAAAGGTCAATAAACTCAGCCGTCGGTGTGAGGACCTCTGGCAAAGGGGGTGGGGACCGTCCCGCTCAGATGCGACAGGGTACGGCCGCAGGACGTCCCTGGATTTGTAGAGAGCCCGCACCGATTGCCCTGCGCGAATGTACTATCGTTGCCTGGCCTGACGGGCCCGGCCGAGCAGAAGGTTGCGCGCCGCCGCCAGCACGTTGGCCACCGCCGTGCGTCGATAATCCCAGATAGGGTCCGCCGGGGGCATCGCGACCGTCATGGTGGCGTTGGCCTCGAACAGCAGGATGTCTCCGTGCGATCCCAGGGCAAAATCGATGCCGCCGTAGTCGAGTGCCAGGGCGTCGCTGATCCGCTGCAGGGCCGCGACCGCCGACGGCCCGAGCACTCCGGCCATGTCGTCGAGGAACGCGGCTTCCTCGGCGCGGTGGGCCGGCCGGTCCTGCATGTCGGCGGTGAAGTGGTGCACCTTCCAATGCGGCGAGATCGCGAGGTGCAGGGGCAGGATCGCGCCGCCCACCAGCATGACCCGGTATTTCCGCCAGGCGCCGTTTGCCCCGCGGGCGTCGAGCGGCTCGATCAGCGTGAGTCGGTCGCCGGGCAGGGAGCGCAGTGCCGCGTCGAGGTCGGCCACGCCGTCCAGGCGGAGGAAGTTCTGGCCGGTGTGGTAGCCCGGGCTGCGCACGAGCACCGGATAGGAAAAGCCGTCCGGCAGGCCCGGCGTCAGCACGGCGCGTGGTAACGTCGCGATCCGCGGCGTCGTGACCCCCTCGAGGCGGCCCAGCGCGGCGTTCCCGACCCGGGTCGTGGGCCGGATCCGCGCGGGGGGGTTGACCACTGGGGCGTCCGTGCGCGCCAGCAGTGCTGCGGCTTTCTGCAGCGCGATGCCGCAGCGTTCGGCGTCGCCGATCGCGTTGAACACCAGGTCATGCGGCGGGAGCACGAGGTCGGGTGCGGCGTAGTCCGCGACGATGCTGTGCGTCAGGAAGGTGGAGTCGTCGAGCAGGATTGCGGTCGGGATGTTGCCGCCGCACGCGGACACGAGCTGGAGCACGCGCACCGGCTTGCCCCTCCCGCGGAATGGCCGGGTGGTCAGTGCCCGTCCGGTAAACCCCAGCCGCCGGTGGCGTTCGGCGGCCGCCTCGTCGATGCCGTCAAGAAGGTAGGACAGTCCCTGGTGCGCCTCCGGCTGGGCCGGGTCGGCCAGCAACGCCGCCTCGTAGTGACTGCGGGCTGCGTCGCCGTCCCCGGCAACGCGCAGCAGGTGCCCGAGACTTACCCGGGCGCCCACATCGTTCGGACGGGCCGCGATGGCCCGGGCCAGCACGGTGCGCGCGGCCGTGGTGAAGCCGGTGGCCACGAGCAGGGCCCCAAGCCGCAGCAGCGTCTCGCGGTGAGTGGTGTCGATCGCCAGCACGGCGAGGTAGGCCTCTTGCGCTTCCGGACGCCCGAGCTGGTCGAGCAGGCAGGCCCGTTCAAACCGCACGGCGATGTCCTCTGGCGCGCGGGTGAGCCGCTGCTCCGCCAAGCGCAGTTCCCGTTCGGCGGCTTGGTGTGGAGGCCAGGTCGGGCGTGCTGCCATGTGGTCAGGGTGGCCGTGCCCGCTGGTTCCGGGAAGAGCCCAGGCAACCGGACTGCCGGGTTTGCGGTGTGTCGGACGTGGTGCCTGTTCACGGGCCGGCGGTGTGAGCGCTCCGGGGGCGCGCGGTCCACGGCGGACGGGTCGGCGTCTCAGGGCCAGCGCACCTCGGGCGGCAGGCTCATCAGGATCGCCTCCACGTTGCCGCCAGTCTTCAGGCCGAACAGGGTGCCGCGGTCATGGAGGAGGTTGAACTCGACGTAGCGGCCGCGGCGTACGAGCTGATGGTCGCGGTCGGCGGCCGTCCAGGGCTGCACCATGCGGCGGCGCACGATCGCGGCGTAGCCGTCCAGGAACGCCTGGCCGACGTCGCGGACGAACGCGAAGTCGCCGTCGATGTCGGGGTTGGCGAGCCGGTCGAAGAAGATACCGCCAAGCCCGCGCGGTTCATTGCGGTGGGGCAGGAAGAAGTAGCGGTCGCACCAGTCCCTGTACTTGAGGTAGCAGCCGGGGTCGTGGCGGTCGCAGGCACCCTTGAGCGCGTCGTGGAAGCTGGCGCCGTCGGCCTGCGCGTCGTCGCTGTCTGGGCGCATCGGCGTGAGGTCGCCGCCGCCGCCGAACCAGCCCTGGGTGGTGACCAGCATGCGCGTGTTCATGTGGGCGGCGGGCACGTTTGGGTTGCGAGGGTGGGCCACGACGCTGATGCCCGAGGCCCAGAAGCGCGGGTCCTCGTCGGCACCGGGGATCTGGGTGCGGAACTCCTCGCTGAAGCTGCCCCAGACGGTGGACACGTTGACGCCGACCTTCTCGAATACCCGGCCGCGCATCACGCTGATGACGCCACCGCCGCCGGGTTCGTCATGGTCTGCCGGCCGCTGCCAGGGCTTGCGTTCGAAGCGGCCCGGCGGCAGGTCCGTGCCGGGTGGCCCGGGCATGGCCGCCTGCTCGTCCTCGATCGCCTCGAAGCCGGCACACAGGCGGTCGCGCAGGGTCTCGAACCACAGGCGTGCTGGCTCCTTCCAGGGCTGGTGGGAGGCAGCTCCTGGGGGCGGGGTCTGCGTGCCCCCAGGCGCGGGGGGTGGAGTGAGTGACTCGCGCCGTTCCTGGGAGGACGTGGTGCGGGCGGTATCGGGCGTGGGGGATGTGGCATCCTGCATCTCCCGATCCTAGCCGGATCGGCCTGTCTCGCCAGCCCGGGGCTGCGACCAGGTTACAAAGGTGGTTCGGCCAGGTTCCCGGTATCCGGAATATAGCCGATGTCGCGAGTTGCAGCCTCGCTGGCCGGGCCTTAATATGGAAGCAATGCGCGGATGCAAGCATCCGCAGGTCCTCCCGCGCCGCGAGGGGACATCATCCGAGCGGCTGAAGGAGTCTAGGATGGCCGGGCTGCACAAGAGCGATTTCACCAACCCGGTCCTGAACTGGGTCGACACCCGGCTGCCGGTTTTCACCCTGCTGCAGAAGGAGTACGGTAGCTTTCCGACACCGAAGAACTTCAACTACTTCTGGAATTTCGGCGCGCTGGCCGTGGTCAATCTCGTGATCATGATTGCCACTGGCGTGTTCCTGGCGATGAACTACACGGCCAACGTCAATTTGGCGTTCGACTCAGTTGAGCGCATCATGCGCGATGTGAATTATGGCTGGTTGATCCGCTACGTTCACGCGAACGGCGCGTCGATGTTCTTCATTGTGATCTATATTCACATGTTCCGCGGGCTGTACTATGGGTCCTACAAGAAGCCGCGTGAGCTTTTGTGGATGACCGGCGTGGTACTATTCTTGTTGCTGATGGCCACGGCGTTCATGGGTTACGTGCTGCCCTGGGGTCAGATGTCGTATTGGGGTGCGACGGTCATCACCAATCTGTTCTCGGCAATCCCGATTGTCGGCAACACCATCGTCACTTGGCTGTGGGGCGGTTTCTCGGTCGACAACCCCACGCTGAACCGCTTCTTCTCGCTGCACTACCTGATGCCGTTTGTGATTACCGGCGTGATCTTCCTGCATGTCTCGGCACTGCACATCACCGGGTCGAACAACCCGCTCGGCATTGACGTGAAGGGGCCGCAGGACACGCTGCCGTTCCATCCCTACTATACCGCCAAGGACAGCGTCGGCGTCGCCTTCTACCTTCTGGTGTTTGCGGTGCTGGTGTTCTTTGCTCCGGACTTCCTCGGTCATCCGGACAACTACATCCAGGCCAACCCTCTGCAGACGCCGTCCGAGATCGTGCCGGAGTGGTACTTCCTACCTTACTATGCGATCCTGCGGTCCGTGCCGAACAAGCTCGGTGGCGTGGCATGCATGTTCGGCTCGATCGCCCTACTGTTCGTGCTACCCTGGCTTGACACCTCGCCGGTGCGCAGCGCGCGATTCCGCCCGATCTATCGCCAGCTGATGATCCTGCTGGTGATTGCGATGTTCGCGCTGGGCTATGTCGGCGCGCACCGTCCCGAGGGCTGGAACGTCGTGATCGGCCGGGTCGCGACTACCTACTACTTCCTGCACTTCCTGGTGCTGCTGCCGTTGCTGGGCAGGCTGGAGCGTCCGCTGCCGCTGCCGGAAAGCATCAGTCGTTCGGTGCTGCCGGGGCGTATGCCGCGCGGTGGCGGTCCGTTGCCGGGCGGGGCTACCGCCAAGCCGATGGAGAAGCAGTGATGCGTCACGTGGCGAACCTGTCCGTGCCAAGTGTTCGGCCGGCTCTGGGCATGGTGCGTGCCTGCGTCCTGGTACTTGGTCTTGCCGCGGTTCCACTGACCGGGGCGCTGGCGCAGGAAGGAACGCCGCCGCTGCCGTCGCAGCACTGGGGGTTTGATGGGGCGTTCGGGACCTTCGATCGTGCCTCGCTGCAGCGGGGGTTCCAGGTCTACAAGGAGGTTTGCTCCAACTGCCACTCGATGAAGCTGATGTCCTATCGCAACCTGGAGGGCATCGGTCTCGATGCCGCTCAGGTGCGCGCGATCGCTGCCAGCGTGCAGGTTCCAGGTGGCACTGACGACAGCGGTGCGGCCGTCGAGCGCAACGCTCTGCCGTCAGATGTCTTCCGCTCGCCGTTTCCCAACGACAAGGCGGCGCGAGCTGCGAATAATGGTGCGCTGCCGCCGGATCAGTCGGATCTGGAGAAGGCGCGGGAGGGCGGACCGAATTACATCGCTGCGCTGCTGAATGGCTACAAGGATGCGCCGGCGGGGGTCACCGTGCCGGATGGCTCGTACTACAACGAGTATTTCCCTGGTCATGCGATCCACATGCCGCCGCCTCTGTCCGATGATCAGGTGACCTACGCCGATGGTACCAAGGCCAGCGTCGAGCAGATGTCGCGCGACGTCACGACCTTCCTGACCTACGCGTCGCATCCGGAGATGGAGCAGCGCAAGCGGCTCGGGGTGAAGATCGTGCTGTTCCTCGCGGCGATGACGGGCCTGACCTATGCGGTGAAACGAAAGGTGTGGGCCGACGTCCACTAGGAACGGCGGGACGGGGTGGCAGGGGGGGGCGGGTCGCGGGCGCGGCTCGCCCCCCTTGCATGACAGGCTGAGGGAGAAGGGCATGGACCAGGTTAAGCCTGTTGTCGGCATCATCGGGGGCTCGGGTCTCTACGACATTGCCGGGCTGGAGCAGCCGGAGTGGCGCCGGGTTGACACGCCCTGGGGAGAGGCTTCGGATGAGCTACTGTTCGGGCGGCTGGACGGGGTATGCTGCGTGTTCCTGCCCAGGCACGGGCGCGGGCACAGGATTTCGCCGAGCGGGCTGAACTACCGGGCCAACATCGATGCGATGAAGCGGGCAGGGTGCACGGACCTCCTGTCGCTCTCGGCGGTGGGGTCGCTGCGCGAGGAGCTGCCGCCCGGGCATTTCGTGATCGTGGACCAGTTCATCGACCGCTCCTTCGCCCGTGAGAAAAGCTTCTTCGGCACAGGGTGCGTGGCCCATGTGTCGGTGGCCGACCCGGTCTGCTCGCGGCTAGGGGATGCGCTGCAAGCGAGCGCTGCGTCGCTGGAGCTGCCGAGCAGCCGGGGTGGCACCTACCTCGTAATGGAAGGACCACAGTTCTCCAGCCGTGCGGAGAGCAATCTCTACCGGTCGTGGGGGTGCAGCGTGATCGGCATGACCAACATGCCTGAGGCCAAGCTCGCCCGAGAGGCGGAGCTTTGCTACGCCACAGTGGCGATGGTCACGGACTACGACTGCTGGCGCGAGGGGCATGAGGCCGTGACGGTGGATGCTGTGGTCAAGGTGCTGCTGGAGAATGCCGAGCGTGCGCGCTCGCTGGTGCGCAGCGTCATTCCAGCGCTCGGCGCACATCGCGGACCGTGCCGCGCCGGCTGCGACCATGCCCTGGACCATGCGATCATCACCGGGCCGGGGGCACGCGATCCGGCGGTGATGGCCAGGTTGGACGCGGTGGCGGGGCGGGTGCTGCAGTCCTGACGCCGTCCGGGAGAGAGGAGACGGGCATGGTCGTGCACAGGGATGGGGCGGCGGCGGGCGAGCAGGATCGCTACGATGGGTTCGCGGCGCGCTGGTGGGACCAGGACGGGCCGATGCGGGCGCTGCATGCGATGAATCCGCTGCGCACCGCCTGGGTCGTGGACCGGGTGCGCGAGGCGGGGCTCGGCTCGGGTGCGGCCCTGGATGGTCTGCGGGTGCTCGATGTCGGCTGTTCCGGCGGGCTGCTCAGCGAGGCGCTGGCCCGGGCGGGTGCGAGCGTGACCGGCGTGGACGTGTCGGGCGAGGCGGTTGCGGTCGCGCGACGTCATGCCGCGGGCTCGGGGCTGTCGATCGACTATCGGGCCGGGACGCTGCAGGGCGCGGTCGCCGAGGAGGGCTTTGACGTCGTCTGCGCCCTGGAGGTGGTGGAGCACGTCGAGAGCCCGACCGATTTCCTCGCGGCCTGCGTCGGGCGACTGCGTCCGGGCGGGCTGCTGTTCGTGTCCACGATCTCGCGCACGCCGGAGAGCTTGGTGCTGGCGAAGTTCGCGGCGGAGTACGTGGCGCGGCTGCTGCCCGTGGGCACGCACCGCTGGTCGATGTTCCGCGATCCCGGCGAGATCGACGGCATCGTGCGTGCGCTCGGGCTCAGGCGGCTTCGGTTGACCGGGATGGGGTATCTGCCAGGGGTGAACCGGGCCTGGTGGCGGGCGAACACGCGGGTCAACTGGATGGCGGCTTGGCGGCGGCCGGAGCTGGCGACGGGCGGCTGACCGTGCAGGCGTGGGTCAGGAAGCAAGCAAGGCCAGGGGCTCCGCCTCTGGACTCCGCCAAAGGCTCGCCTTTGGAAACCTGGACTCAAGGGGTGGGTTTCCAAAGGCCACTGGCCTTTAGCGGGTCTGGGCAGAGCCCAGCCTTGCTTGTTTTACGCACGAGGCAGGAGCCCGTTGACTCTCAATACCGCAATGACTTGTTCCCGCCATGGTTGCGGAGCAAGCTTGCGTGGTAAACGGGAGAACGTCCTTGGGTCTGATCCTTCTCATCATCCTCATCATCCTGCTGTTCGGCGGTGGTCTGGGCACCACGTTCGGTGGCTGGGGCGGCGGCGCCTATGGCCACTATGGCTACGGTGGCGTTGGTTTGGGTACGATCCTGATCATCGTGCTGATCGTGCTGCTCGTGAGCGGCCGATTGTAAGCCGGCAAAGCACGGACGTCGGTGGCCGGGCAAGGCAGACGCTCACGGCTGATCTTTGCGATGCCCGCTTGTGGTCCAGCTTGTCACAGAGACTGGACTGTCGCGCATCCAGGGAAACCAGAGACTGTGCAGGCAAACGTCACAGGCTTGCCTTTGACGTTTGCCTGCTTGGGCAGTGAGTTTTTAAAGGTCTTGAGCTTCTTGCTTAGCTGGCCAGAGGCCCGACAACACTCTTGGGTCGACGCAGCTTTGCTGGCAGGGGCGGCAAACTATTCGTCGTAGCTGAGGAGGGCTTCGACAGGCACGTCGAGCTTCGCGCGGCCGGCCAGGAAGGTCAGCTCGATCAGCACGCCGATCGCGGGGACCTCCGCGCCGACCTGGCGCAGGAGGGAAAGGCCGGCGGACAACGTGCCGCCGGTGGCCAGCAGGTCGTCGAGCAGCACCACGCGCTGGCCCGGGCGGACCGCGTCGGCCTGGATCTCCAGCCGGTCGGTGCCGTATTCGAGGGCGTAGTCCAGGCCGACGAGCGGGCCGGGCAGCTTGTTGCGCTTGCGCAGCATGGTGAAGCCGACGCCGAGCTTGGTTGCCAGGGGGGCGGCGAGTAGGAAGCCGCGCGACTCGATGCCGGCCAGCATGTCGGGCCGGTGTCCCTGGATGGCGCGCGCCATGCGGCCCATCGCCACCTGCCAGGCGTCGGCGTCGCGCAGCAGGGTTGAGATGTCGTAGAACAGGATGCCCGGCTTGGGGAAGTCGGGGACCGCCCGGATGTGATCCTTGAGGTTCGTTGCAGGCTGGTTCATCGGTGGTTCCGTCGAAGGGGCTGGGCGGCCGGGACGCCTCGCGCGCCTGGCACGATGGGGGCGGGCGGAGGTATAGCCCGGCGGCGTCGTGCCGCAACCGGCGGCGCGCATCGGAGGCTCTGTCATGTCGCGCACGCTTGTGGCCTGCCTGCTCGGCGTGGGGTTCGTGATCGCGTGGCTGGTCGCGGCCGCCACGCTGGCGGACCTGGTGCAGCCGGCGGGCTGGGCGGCGCTGGCGGTGTTCTACGCGGTGTTTGGGGTGGCGTGGGTGCTGCCGGTCTACAAGCTGATGCGCTGGGCGGTGCGGCCGGCGGTGGACGGGGACGGCGGGCCGAGAGGGTGAGGGTTCGGCCGCAGGAAAGCAGGGCCGGGCTCTGCCCGGACCCGCAAAGGGCCGGGGGTCCTTTGATCCCGTTACTTAAGTAGAGGATTCCAAAGGCTCCGCCTTTGGCGGGGTCCAGGGGCAGAGCCCCTGGCCTTCCTGTCTTCCTTCCCCGTGCCGGGCAGGGCATCGTGTGCGTCATGGACATCCAGGCCGAGACCCGCTCCGACCCGCACGCCCCTGCCCTGCGCGCCATGGCCGCCGCCGCGCGCGAGGCCGGCCGGACGCTGGGGCGCATGCCGGGGCCTGCGCGCGACGCGGCGCTGCTGCGGGTCGCGGCCAGCCTGCGGGCGCAGGGGGCGGCAATCCTGGGTGCCAATGCGGACGATCTCGCGCGTTTCGAGGGCAGTGCGGCGCTGCGCGATCGGCTGACACTGACGCCGGCGCGGGTGGAGGCGATGGCGGCGGGGATGGAGCAGGTGGCGGCGCTGCCCGACCCTCTGGAGCGGACGCTGGCGGCGTGGGTGAGGCCGAACGGGCTGCGGATGCGCCGGGTGGCGGCGCCGGTGGGCGTGATCGGCATGGTCTACGAGAGCCGGCCGAACGTGGGGGCGGACGCGGCGGCGCTGTGCCTGAAGTCGGGCAACACGGTGATCCTGCGCGGCGGCTCCGACAGCTTTGCCAGCGCGGGGGCGATCCAGGCGGCGGTGCAGGCGGGGCTGCGCGAGGCGGGGGTGCCGGAGGCGGCGGTGCAGCAGGCGCCGACGGCGGACCGCGGCTTCGTGGCGGCGATGCTGGCGGCGGCGGGGCAGATCGACCTGATCATCCCGCGCGGCGGGCGGGGCCTGGTGGAGCGGGTGCAGCGCGACGCCCGCGTGCCGGTGCTCTCGCACGCGGAGGGGCTGTGCCACACCTTCGTGCACGCGGCGGCGGACCCGGAGATGGCGGTGCGGGTGGTGGCGGACGCCAAGATGCGCAGGACCGGGATCTGCGGGGCGACGGAGACGCTGCTGGTCGATGCGTCGGCGGCGGCTACGCTACTGCCGCCGATCGTGGCGCGGCTGCGCGAGCTTGGGTGCGGGTTCAGGGCGGACGAGCGGGCGCGCGCGGTGATGCCGGAGTTGGCGGCGGCGGGGCCAGGGGATTTCGACACGGAGTGGCTGGACGCGGTGCTGTCGGTGGCGGTGGTGGACGGGGTGGACGGCGCGCTGGCGCATATCGCGCGGCACGGCAGCGAGCACACCGAGGCGATCATCACGGGCGACGCGGCGGCGGCGCGGCGGTTCCTGGACGACAGCGAGAGCGCGGTGACGCTGTGGAACGCGTCCACGCAGTTCTGCGACGGCGGGGAGTTCGGCTTCGGGGCGGAGATCGGGATCGCCACCGGGCGGCTGCACGCGCGGGGGCCGGTCGGCGTGGAGCAGCTCACGACGTTCCGCTACGTCGTGGAGGGGGACGGGCAGGTGCGCGGCTAGGGCTGCGGGCGGTGACGTCGCAGGCGGGAGCATCGCGGGCGGTGTCGCGTCGCGGGCCGAGGGTCGGGCTGCTTGGGGGGTCGTTCAACCCGGCGCACGAGGGGCACCGGCACGTGGCGGAGCTGGCGCTGCGGCGGCTGCGGCTGGACCGGGTGTGGCTGATGGTCTCGCCGGGCAACCCGCTCAAGCCCGCGGCGGGGATGGCGGCGTTCGCGGACCGGCTGGCGTCGGCGAAGGGCGTCGCGGACGGGCGGCGCGTGGTCGCCACCGGGATCGAGCAGAGGCTGGGCACGCGCTATGCGCTGGACACGCTGCGGGCGCTGCGGCGGCGGTTCCCGCGGGTGCGCTTCGTGTGGCTGATGGGGGCCGACATCCTGGCGGAGCTGACGCGCTGGCGGCGGTGGGTCGCGCTAATGCGCCTCGTTCCGTTCGCGGTGCTGCCGCGGCCTGCCTACACCCGGCGGGCGCTGGCGGGGCGGGCGGCGCGGCGGCTGCGGGCGTGGCGCATTCCGGCGCGGGCGGCGATCACGCTGGCCGATCGCAGGCCGCCGGCGTGGGTGTTCCTGCCGGCGCGGGAGAGCGGCTGCTCGGCCACCGCGCTGCGCGGGTCGGGGCGGATCGCGTGGGGCGCGTGACCCGGGGCGCCTGATCCGGGGTGTTCGAGGCGGATCGTTCGACCCGGGTTGTTCGACTCGAAGTGTTTGACGCGAATTGTTTGACTCGGGGCGGGGGCGGGCGTTTGTGCCGCGGATGCTCCGGCCGCGCCGTGGCCGGCCTGTCGGGTGCCGGTGGTTGACCGTCGGTCGCGCGCGGGCATGTTGGGATCACGATCGGCCGACCCGCATCGGCCGGCGCTGCACGGAGAGAGACGATCGCCAGGAAGCCCCCCGCCGAGTCCGCCAGCAAGGCCGCGCGCGGCGCCACGGGCGAGCCGGCCAAGCGCCGCTCGCCCAAGCCGCCCGCCGGGCTGTCGGAGGCGGCCAAGGCGCTCGGCACGCCGCGCAAGAAGGCCGCCGCCGCCGGGCCGCGCCCGCAGGCCGCGGACGTCGAGCCGCGCGAGGCGCCGGTGGAGGCCTCGCAGCTCGACCGCGTGCAGGCGGTGATCGTGGAGAGCCTGGAGGCGGACAAGGGCGAGGCGATCGTGACCCTCGACCTCGCCGGGCGGGCCAGCTTCGCGGACCGGATGATCATCGCGACGGGGCTGGCGGATCGCCAGATCACGGCGATGGCGACGCATCTGGAGGAGTCGCTGCACAAGGCCGGGGTCAAGCGCGTGCTGATCGAGGGCGCGGGCGGCTCGGACTGGGTGCTGATCGACGCGGGCGACATCATCGTGCACCTGTTCAAGCCGGAGGCGCGGACGCTGTACGCGCTGGAGCGGATGTGGGGCGCGGAGCTGGACGAGGTCGATGCGGTGCAGCCGGAGCCGTCGGCCGAGCCGGCCTGATCCTGGCGGCCTCCCGTGCGGCTGATCGCGGTGGGGCGGATGCGGGCGGGGCCGGAGGCGGAGCTGTTCGCGCGCTATGCGGTGCGGCTGCGGCCGGCGCTGGCGGTGGTGGAGCTGGCGGAGGCGAAGGGGTCGGCCGCCGAGGTGAAGCGGCGCGAGGGCGAGGCGATCCTGGCGGCGCTGCCCGGGCAGGCGATGGTCGTGGCGCTGGACCTGGGGGGCGAGGCGGTGGACAGCGCGGCGCTGGCGGTCCGGCTCGACGGGTGGCTGGCCGGGCAGCGGCCGGTGTGCTTCGTGATCGGGGGCGCGGAGGGGCTGTCGGCGGCGGTGATGGCGCGCGCGGACCACGCGGTCTCGCTCGGGCGGATGACCTGGCCGCACATGCTGGCGCGGGTGATGCTGGCGGAGCAGCTGTACCGGGCGCGGGCGATCGCGCAGGGGCATCCGTATCATCGGGCGGGGCGGCCGTAGGGAAGGAAGGTTGAGGCTCTGCCTCAAACTCCGCCAAGGGAAGCCCCTTGGATGGCTTAACCTAAGCAAATGGGATCAAAGGGTCCTCGGACCCTTTGTGGGTCTGGGCAGGGCCCAGCCTTGCTTTCTTTCCTGGGGGCATGATGGCCGGGCTGCGGTTTCTACATCTGGCGGATCTGCACCTGGACAGCCCGCTGCGCGGCCTGGAGGCGGAGGCGCCGGCGGTGCGCATCCGCGAGGCGTCGCGCCGCGCGCTGGCCAACGCGGTGCAGTTCGCGCTCGACGAGGGGCTGCCGCTGGTGGTGATCGCGGGGGACCTGTTCGACGGCGACTGGAAGGACTGGCGGACCGGGCACTTCCTGGTGGAGCAGGTGGCGCGGCTGACGCGGGCGGGCGTGCGTGTGGTGGCGATCAGCGGCAACCACGACGCGGACAGCGTGGTGTCGCGCAAGGTGAGGTGGGCGGCGCCGGCGACGCTGCTGCCGAGCGAGCGGCCCGACACGGTGGCGATGCCCGAGATCGGGGTCGCGGTGCACGGGCAGAGCTTCCGCACGCGCGAGATGCTGGAGAACCTGGCGCGGGGGTATCCGGAGCCGGTACGGGGGCTGTTCAACATCGGGCTGCTGCACACCGCTGCGGAGGGA
Source organism: uncultured Acetobacteraceae bacterium (assembly GCA_964236585.1). Lineage (GTDB taxonomy): Bacteria > Pseudomonadota > Alphaproteobacteria > Acetobacterales > Acetobacteraceae > CAXSEF01. The sequence goes on along the minus strand of CAXSFE010000006.1, from coordinate 2,615 downwards.
CACGAGGGGCACGCGAACTATGCGCCGTGCTCGGTCGAGCAGCTGGCGGCGCACGGCTACGAGTACTGGGCGCTGGGGCACGTGCACACGCGCGTGGTGCTGCACCGGGACCCGCATATCGTGTTCGCGGGGAACCTGCAGGGGCGGCACGTCAACGAGCCGGGGGAGCGGGGGGGCACGCTCGTGGAGGTGCGCGACGGGCGGGTGGCGCTGCGGCACGTGGCGTTCGACGTGGTGCGCTGGGAGCGGCTGGTGGTGGACGTGTCGGGGGCGGGGGACGTGGGCGACGCGATGGCGCTGGTGCGGGCGGCGGCGGGGGACGCGGTGGAGCGGGCGGACGGGCGGCTGCTGGCGCTGCGGGTGGTGCTGACGGGGGCGAGCGCGGCGCACGGGGCGCTGGCGGCGGGGGCGGCGGGCGAGCTGCGCGACATGGTGCGGAACGAGCTGGCGGCGGCGGCGGGGGAGGAGGCTTGGCTGGAGGGGGTGAGGGTCGCGACGGCGCCGCGGCTGGAGCGGGCGGCGATGCGGGGGCGCGACGATGCGTTCGGGGCGCTGGTGCGCAGCATCGAGGGGGTGGATGCGCAGGGGCTGGCGGGGTCGCTGCGGGGGTATGCGGCCGAGATGCTGGGCAAGGCGGCGGGGCTGCGCGAGGCGCTGGGGGAGGATCACCCGGCGGTGCGGCTGGCGGCGGGGGAGGCGCCCGAGGCGCTGCTGGAGCGGGCGCGCGAGCTGCTGCTGGCGCGGCTGGCCGAGGGGGAGGGCTGAGTGCGCTTCGAGGCGCTGACGCTGGAGCGCTACGGGGGGTTCGAGCGCCAGGTGGTCGCGCTCGATCCGCGGCCGGGGTGCCTGAACCTGCTGGTGGCGCCGAACGGGGCGGGCAAGTCGGTGCTGCGGCGGGCGTTCGCGGACTTCCTGTTCGGCATTGGCGGGCAGTCGCCGATGGGGTTCCGGTTCGGCTACGGCGGGATGAAGCTGTCCGCTGAGCTGCGCGATGCGGAGGGGGGAGCGGTGCGGCTGGTGCGGCGCAAGGGGCATGGCGCGACGCTGCTGGACGGCGAGGGGCGCGACGGGGCGGCGGCGCTGGCGGGGATGCTTGGGGGGACGGATCTGCGGCGGCTGGAGCAGCTGTTCTCGCTGGACACGGAGCGGCTGCGGGCGGGGGGGCGCGAGCTGCTGGAGACGGGGGGCGACCTCGCGGAGGCGCTGCTGTCGGCGGGGTCGGGGCTGCGCAGGGCGCGGGAGCTGGAGCGCGGCTTCGCGAAGGCGCGCGACGAGCTGGCGCCGGGGCGGCGGTCGAAGGGGATGCCGTTCTACCGAGGGCTGGACGGGCTGGCGGAGGCGCGCAAGGCAGGGCGGGCGGCGACGCTGACGACGGAGGCGTGGGAGGAGCGGCTGCGCGGGGTCGCGGAGGCGGGGGTGGCGCTCGCGGAGGCGGAGGCGGAGGCGGCGTCGCTGGGGGTGGCGCTGGCGCGGCTGTCGCGGATCAGGGCGACGCGGCCGCTGCTGCAGCGCCACGACGGCGCGGTGGCGTGGCTGGCGGAGCACGGCGATGCGCCGGTGCTGGGGGAGTTGCTGGGCGTGGCGCTGGCGGAGGCGCGGGAGGCGGTGTCGCGCGCGGAGGACCGCTTGGGGGGGCTGGGGGCGACTCTGCTGCGGCATGAGGAGGCGCTGGCGGGGATCGTGCCGGACAGGCGGGCGCTCGACCATGCGACGGGGATCGAGGCGCTGGCGGGCGAGGCGGCGACGGTGCGGCAGAGCCAGGCGGACCTGCCGGCGCAGGCCGCAGAGCTGGCGGCGGCGGAGCGGCAGGCGGGCGCGCTGCGCGGCGATCTCGGGCTGCGCGAGGGGGATGCGGGGCTGCCAGGGCGGCCGGCGCTGGCGGAGGCGCAGTCGCTGCTGGAGCGGCATGCTGCGCTGGCGGTGGTGATGGGGGAGGTGCCCGCGGTGCTGGCGGGGCTGGAGCGGCAGCGGGACGGGCTGGCGGCGGAGCTGGCGGCGCTGCCGGAGGCGCTGGCGACGGGGGCGGTCGAGGCGCTGGTGCGCGAGGTGCGCGAGGGCGGCGATCCGGCGCGTGGGCTGGCAGGGGTGTCGCAGGTCGCGGTGGCCCGGCGGGGGGAGGCCGGGACGGCGCTGGCGCTGGTGCCCAGGTGGAGCGGGAGTCTCGCGGGGCTGGCGGCGCTGCGGCCGGAGCTGCCGTCCGGATACGACCGGCGGCATGGCGTGCTCGTGGAAGCGTTGCGCACGTTCGATGGCGTGGTGCGGGAGGCGGGCGGGCTGCGCGATGGGGCGGGCGCGATCGCGGCGGAGATCGACCGGCTGGTGGCGGGGGAGGCGCCGGTCGAGGCGGAGGCGGTCGCGGCGGCGCGCGGGCACCGGGACCGTGGCTGGGACCTGGTGGCGCGGGTCGCGTTCGGGGGGGCGGGCGGCGCGGAGGATGCGGCGGAGGTGGCGTCGTGGGCGGGCGGGGCGTCGCTGCCGGCGGCGTATGTGCGCGCGGTCGAGGCGGCGGACCGGCTGGCGGACCGGCAAGCGCGCGAGGCGGAGCGGATCGGGCGGCTGGTGCAGGAGAGGGTGCGGCTGGGGCAGGCGCGGGCGGCGGTGCTGCGGGCGGAGCA
>CAXSFE010000005.1:0-62985 GCA_964236585.1 uncultured Acetobacteraceae bacterium | reverse complement strand
GGGATGGCGCGCAGCGCCTGCCAGATGCGCTGGCGGTAGGGGCTGCCGACCGGCGCCAGAGGCAGGTCGAAGGTGCGTAGCGCACCGTCGAAATAGGCCTGCAGCTGGTCGCGCCCGCGCAGCCGCACCTCGCAGCGCAGCAGGGCCGGCGGCTCGACCAGCCAGTTCACCTCGCCCAGCGCCACCTCGCGCGTGCCCGCTCCCCTCGGCCCCACCACGACCCTGCGCCGTCCCGCGTCCAGCGCCACCACCACCTGCCGCTCGCCGCCGAGCTGCGCCGCCTCCCCGAGCCTGCGCCCCTGCCCCACCGTGTAGCCCGCGATCCCCGCGTGCCGCCCGACCACCCGGCCCCGCCCGTCCACGATCTCGCCCGCCACCGCCGCGTCCGGCCGCAGCGCCGTCACCAGCGCGTCGTAGCGCCCGTCCGGCACGAAGCACAGGTCCTGGCTGTCCGGCTTCTCCGCGACCGCAAGCCCGAGCCGCACCGCCTGCGCCCGCACCTCCGCCTTGCCCGCGAACCCGCCCAGCGGGAACCGCAGCCGCCCGAGCTGCGCCCGCGTGGTGGCGAACAGGAACCAGCTCTGGTCGCGCGACAGATCCGCCGGCCGGTGCAGCTCCGGCCCCCCCGCGCCCTCGACCCTGCGGACGTAGTGCCCCGTCGCCAGCGCCTCCGCCCCCAGCTCGCGCGACAGCGCCATCAGGTCGGTGAACTTGACGCCCTGGTTGCAGCGGATGCACGGCACCGGCGTCTCGCCCGCCGCATACGAGTCCGCGAACGCATCGATCACGCTGGCCCGGAAGCGTGCCTCCGCATCCACCACGTAGTGCGCGATGCCGATGCGGTCGGCCACGTCGCGCGCGTCATGGATGTCCTGCCCGGCACAGCACGCTCCACGCTTCTTCGCGGCCGCGCCGTGGTCGTACAGCTGCAGCGTCACGCCGACCACCTCGTGGCCGGCCTCGTGCAGCAGGGCGGCGGCGACCGAACTGTCGACCCCGCCGGACATCGCGGCAACGATCCGCATCGCACTCCCCAACAGGAAGCAAGGCCGGGCTCTGCCCGGACCCGCCAGGGGCGAGCCGCCCCTGGACCGGCCTCACTCAAGGTAAGCCATCCAAGGGGCTTCCCTTGGCGGGGTCCAGGGGCAGCGCCCCTGGCCTTCCTCCTCAGCCCCCCGCGTTCCTCGTCCCGGCCGGCAGCGCCACGACCAGCCCGTCCAGGTCCTTCGTCATCACGATCTGGCACCCCAGCCGCGACGTCTTCTGCAGCCCGAACGCGAGGTCGAGCATGTCCTCCTCGTCCTCGGTCGGCTTGGCCAGCCGGGGAAACCAGCCCGGATCGACCACCACGTGGCAGGTCGAGCACGCCAGCGACCCCTCGCACGCCCCCTCCACATCCACGTCGTGCTTGTGCGCGATCTCCAGCACCGACAGCCCGAGCGGGGCATCGACCTCGCGCCGCGAGCCGTCACGCTGGACAAAGGTCATCGTTGGCATGGCTCAGGCCCCGGCGTCCGTGGTTGCTTGGGCGAGGCGCCGGTGCGCCGCGATCAGCGCACCCGACGCCTCCTCCACATCGGCGGCCGAGGTAGTGCGTCCCAGACCCACGCGCAAGCTCCGCGACGCCGCCCCCGCGTCCAGCCCCATCGCCACCAGCACCGCGCTCGGCGTGACCTCCGCCGACGTGCACGCCGACCCCGTGGACAGGCACAGCGCCGGGCACGCCTGCATCAGCGCCGCCGCCGCCACGCCCGGGAACGTCAGGTGCAGGTTGCCCGCGAGCCGGTGCCGCATCGACCCGTTGACCGCCAGCCCCGGGATCGCCGCCCGCAGCCGCCCCAGCATCGCGTCCCGCAGCCCTGCCAGACGCTCCGCCTCCGCGCCCATCCCCTCGCGTGCCAGACGGCAGGCCACCCCGAAGCCCACGATCAGCGGCACCGGCAGCGTGCCGGACCGCAGCCCCCTCTCCTGCCCGCCCCCGGAGAACAGCGGCGCCACCCTGACCCGCGGCCGCCGCCTCACCCACAGCGCCCCCACCCCCTTCGGCCCATACAGCTTGTGCGCGCTGAGCGAGGCCAGATCGAGACCCCACGCCTGCACGTCGACCGCGACCTTCCCCGCCGCCTGCGCCAGGTCGCTGTGCACCAGCGCCCCCGCCTCGCGCGCGACGGCCGCCAGCGCCGGCAGGTCCTGCAGCACCCCCGTCTCGTTGTTCGCCGCCATCACGCTGACCAGCAGCGTCGGCACCCGCAGCGCCTCGCGCAGCAGCGAAGGGTCCAGCCGCCCGTCCGCGCCCACCGGCAGCACGACCGGCTCGAACCCATCCCCCGCCGTGTCGCGCACCGACTCGAGGACGCACTTGTGCTCCGTCGCCACCGTGACGATCCGCCGCCGCTCCCCGGCCATGCCGCGCGCATGGCGGGCCGCGCCCTTGATCGCGATGTTGTTCGCCTCCGTCGCCCCGGAGGTGAACACGATCTCCCGCGGGTCCGCGCCGATCAGGGCCGCGACCTCGGCCCGCGCCGCCTCCACCGCCCCATGCGCCGCCTGCCCCATGGCGTGCTCATCGCTGTGGGGGTTGCCGTACTCCTCGGCAAAAAGGGGCAGCATGGCGGCCAGCACGGCGGGGTCGCACGGCGTGGTCGCCTGATGGTCCAGGTAGATGCGGTGCATGAACGCAAGATAAGGCGCCAGCCCCGCGCGCGAAAGCCGCCCCCCCTCTCGCGCCGGGGCACCGCTGCGGAAAACCAGTCAGGCAAGAAAGAATCTTCTTTTTCTGAAGAAAAAGAAGCAAAAAGACTTCTCCCATAAGCACAGAATAAAACCGTGAAGACTAGAAACAGAATAGGCAAAGTTCTTTGGTTCTTTCTTTCAAGAAAGAACTTGCCTTCTACCTCCCTGAGTCGCACAACCCGTGCGCAGGCTCACATATTGGAACACTCGGTCCCGCCGTGCGGGACCCGCCTGTCCTGCGGCGCAGGACAACGGCCCCGCTGGACCCCTGTTTTGTCCCGGCCGGCAGGACGCCTTTGTCCTGCCCCGCAGGACACCGCCGCGCTGGCCTTCACGCACCCCCCCGCCGTGCGTCCGACCAGCGCTGCGCCGCGGCGACCACCTGCCCCAGCGTCATCCCCTGCACCAGGATCGTGAACACCACGATCGCGTATGAGCACGCCAGCAGGGTGCCCCGGTACGGCCCTGGCGGCAGCGACAGCACCAGCGCCACCGACACGCCGCCGCGCAGCCCGCCCCAGGTCAGCGCGGCCAGGGTCGGCGCATCGCCTTGCCGTTGCCCGCGCGGCAGGGCGAGGTCGAGCGCCCAGACCGGCAGCGCCACGCTGGCCGCGCGCACCGCGACCGCGAGCACGATGGCGGCCGCCGCGGCGGCCAGCAGGCGCAGCGACAGGTCGAGCACCACCAGCTCGAAGCCGATCAGCAGGAACAGCAGGGCGTTGAGGATCTCGTCGACCAGCAGCCAGAACAGCCCCACGTTGTTCCAGGTCGTCTGGCTCATGGCATGGCGCCGCCCCGGATTGCCCACCAGGAGCCCTGCGACCACCACCGCGATCGGCCCGGACACGTCGACAAGCTGGCCGATGCTGTAGGTCAGGGTGACCAGGGCGAGCGAGATCATCAGCTCGACGTCGTGCTTGTCGATCGAGCGCAGCGCCGCGAACGCCACGCCGCCGCTGGCAAGCCCGAGCGCGAAGCCGCCCAGCGCCTGGCGCACGAGCTCGCCGGCCGTGCCCAGCACGGTGACGTCCGCAGCGCCCGCCGCCGTGTCGGCCAGCCCGAGCAGGGCGATGAACGCCACCACGCCGACCCCGTCGTTGAACAGGCTCTCGCCGGCGATCGTGGCCTGCAGCTCCGGCGACAGCCCGACCCGGCGCAGCACCTCCAGCACCGCCACCGGGTCGGTGGGCGCCACGATCGCGCCCAGCACCAGGCACCAGGCCATCGGCACCGCGAGGCCAAGCCCCGCCAGCACCAGCCAGATCCCGCCCGCGAACAGCGCGATCGCCAGCGCCACCCCCGCGGTCGACAGCAGCAGCACCGTGCCGCGCCGCCGCCACAGCATGTCGAGGTCCACGTGCAGCGCGCCCGCGAACAGCAGGAACGACAGGGCTCCGGACAGGAAGGTGCGCGGCAGGTCGGTCTGCGCCACGACGTGCTCCGCCATCCTGCGCAGCCCCAGCCCGGGCCAGACCGCCTGCAGCGCCACCAGCAGCAGCGACGCCAGCAGCGCCAGCAGCAGCAGCCCGATCGTGGTCGGCAGGCGCAGCGTGACGTGGTTCAGCGTGCCGAACAGCGCGGCGAGCCCGAACAGCAGGGAGACAAGCTGGAAGCTGGTCATCGTCGCTCCGTGAACGTGCGGGTCGGTGCGCCGCACGGCGCAGGAGCGGCGTTGTGCGGCCTGGTCGCGCAGGCAGGGCCCGGCAGGCCGGCCGGACCCGGGCCCTGCGGCGACCGCGCCGTGCGCTTGTGCAACCGTGGCGGCCGATGGACTGTTTGGCCACCCCGCCGACCTCGCCGACAGACCGCCCCGGAGCCAGCCCATGCCAGACCCGTTCCAAGGCGCCATCGCTCCGGACGATCCGAGGCGGGGCGCAGGCGTGTCTGCCGGCGCCCCGAACGCGCCGGACGGGACGGACACGCCTTCCGCGCGGGTGGCTTCGGCGGCGGACACCCTGGCCGGGACCGATGCACGCGAGCTGCTCGACGCGCTGCCGCAGCTCGCCTGGATCGCCGAGCCCGGCGGCGACATCGTGTGGTACAACACGCCGTGGTTCCGCTACACGGGCACCACCCTGGCCGAGATGCGGGGCTGGGGATGGCAGCAGGTGCACCACCCCGACCACGCCGAGGCGGTCACCGCCAAGTACCGCGCCAGCATGGCGACCGGCGCCGTCTGGGAGGACACGTTCCCCCTGCGCGGCGCCGATGGCGCCTACCGCTGGTTCCTGTCGCGGGCCAATCCGATCCGCGACGGCCAGGGCCGCATCCTGCGCTGGTTCGGCACCAACACCGACATCTCCGACAACCGCGACAAGGAGGCCGCGCTGCGCCACAGCGAGCGGCGCTTCCGCTCGCTGATCGAGGCGTCTGCGGCGATCGTGTGGAACGTGCCGGCCAGCGGCGAGATGCAGGCCGGGCAGACGCCCTGGGCGCAGTTCACCGGGCAGGACGTGTCGCAGTACAGCGGCTGGGGCTGGCTGGAGGCGGTGCATCCCGACGATCGCGCCGCCACCGCCCGGATCTGGGCCGACGCGGTGCGCGACACCCGGTCCTACGCCACCGAGCTGCGGGTGCGCCGGCACGACGGCGAGTGGCGCTGGATGCTGGCGCGCGGCGTGCCGGTGCTGGACGACGACGGCGTGCCGGAGGGCTGGGTCGGCACCCACACCGACGTCACCCACAGGAAGCGCGCGGAGGCCGAGCTGGAGGCCGCGCGCGACACCGCCGAGGCCGCCAACCGGGCGAAGAGCCAGTTCATCGCCAACATGAGCCATGAGCTGCGCACGCCACTCTCCGCCGTGATCGGCTACTCCGAGATGCTGGAGGAGGAGGTCGAGGAGCTCGGCCAGGAACAGCTGCTCGGCGACCTGCGCAAGATCAACGCCAACGCCCGCCACCTGCTCAGCCTGATCAGCGACGTGCTCGACATCTCCAAGATCGAGGCGAACCGCATGACGGTGTTCGCCGAGACCGTGGTGGTCTCCGAGCTGGTGGCCAGCGTCGCCTCGACCGTGGACAGCCTGGTCGCCAAGAAGGGCAACCGCCTGGTGGTCGAGGCCGCCGAGGGCCTCGGCGCCCTGCACTCCGACACCGTCAAGATCCGCCAGTGCCTGTTCAACCTGCTCGGCAACGCGGCGAAGTTCACCGAGGGCGGCCAGATCACCCTGGCCGTGCGGCGCGAGCACGGCGGCGGCATCGAGGGCGATCGCGACTGGCTCAGCTTCGCCGTGCGCGACAGCGGCATCGGCATGACCGCCGAGCAGGTCGGCCGCCTGTTCCAGCGCTTCAGCCAGGCCGACGAGTCCACCACCCGCCAGTACGGCGGCACCGGGCTCGGCCTCGCCATCACCCAGGGCTTCGCCCGCCTGCTCGGCGGCGACGTCGTGGTGACGAGCCGGCCCGGCCACGGCTCCACCTTCACCCTGCGCATCCCGGCGGTCTACCGGGACGTGCAGGACGCCGAGGACCAGCCTGCCGCCGCCGGCGACGAGCCCGAAACCGCGGACTGCGTCCTCGTGGTCGACGACGACCCGGCGACGCGCGACCTGCTCACCCGGTTCCTGCACCGCGAGGGCTTCGCGGTGCGCTCCGCCGGCGACGGGCGCTCCGGCCTCGCGCTGGCCCGGCTGCTGAAGCCGCGGGTGATCCTGCTCGACGTGATGATGCCGCAGATGGACGGCTGGTCGGTGCTGAGCGCCATCAAGGCCGAGCCCGGGCTGGCGGCGACGCCGGTGGTGATGATCAGCTTCGTCAACGAGCCCAGCCTTGCCGCCTCGCTCGGCGCGGACGACTTCCTCGCCAAGCCGGTGCAGTGGGACGCGCTCAAGGCGCTGATGGACCGTTTCCGGGGCGACGCGCCGGGCGGCCACGCCCTGGTCGTGGACGACGACGAGATCAGCCGCTCGCGCCTGGAGGCCATGCTGACCCGGGTCGGCTGGTCAGTGGCCACCGCCGAGAACGGCCGCCTCGGCCTGAAGTCGGTGGAGCGGATCATGCCCTCGCTGATCCTGCTCGACCTGGTGATGCCGGAACTGGACGGATTCGGCTTCCTCAAGGCTCTGCGCGAGCGGGCGGAGTGGCGCACCATCCCCGTCGTGGTCGTGACCTCGAAGGACCTCGACGCCCGGGACCGCGAACGCCTGCACGGCGTCGAGCGCGTGGTCGCCAAGACCGGCCCCGAACTTGCAGCGCTCGCCGAACAGCTTCGAGGCATCATCCCAGGCGAGGCTGCCTCCCCCGCCGATGGAGCATCGTGACATGCGCCAGGCCCCGTCCACACCCGCCCGCGTGCTCGTCGTGGAGGACGACGCGATGACCCGCGCGTCGATCACCGACATCCTCGAGGACGACGGCGCCACGGTCACCGCCCTGCCGTCCGGCGCGGAGTTCCTGCCGCTGCTCGCGGCCGGCGGCGAGGCCCCCCAGGTGCTGATGGTCGACGTCAACCTCGGCGGCACCATGAGCGGGTTCGACCTCGCCCGCATGGCGCACGCCCGGTGGCCGGGGATCGCGGTGATCTACGTCACCGGCGACCTGCGCGCGGTGGTGCGCAACGTGCTGGGACCACGCGACCTGTGCCTGCTCAAGCCGTTCACCGACGAGGCGCTGCGCAGGCTGGTGCAGGCCGTGGGAACCGAGGCCTGAGGAAGGCAAGGTTGAGGCTCTGCCTCAAACTCCGCCAAAGGCAAGCCTTTGGAATCCGGTACTTGAGGATAGGGTTTCCAAAGGGCTCGGCCCTTTGGCGGGTCTGGGCAGAGCCCAGCCCTGTTTCCTGCCCGGCCTGTCGGTGCCAGCGGCCGCGAGCGGTCTTGCGTCCGGCGCTACTTCTCCGCGAACGCCTTCTCGATGACGTAGGCGCCGGGATCGTTGTTGCTGCCCTCCTTCATCGACATCCCGTCGAGAAGCGCCTTGGTGTCGGTCAGCATCTGCTCGCTGCCGCAGATCATCACCCGGTCGAGCTGCGGGTCCAGCGGCGGCAGCCCCAGGTCGGAGAACAGCTTGCCGCTGCGGATCAGGTCGGTGATGCGGCCCTGGTTGCGGAAGGCCTCGCGCGTCACGGTCGGGTAGTACATCAGCTTGTCACGCACGTAGTCGCCCAGGAACTCGTGCTCCGAGAGGTCGGACGTGATGTACTGGGTGTACGCCAGCTCGTCGACCAGCCGCGTGCCGTGCACGAGCACCACCTTGTCGAAGCGCTCGTAGGCCTCCGGGTCCTTGATGAGGGACATGAACGGGGCAAGGCCGGTGCCGGTCGAGAGGAAGTACAGGTTGCGCCCGGGCAGCATGTTGCCGAGCAGCAGCGTGCCGGTGGGCTTGCGCCCGACCAGGACGGTGTCGCCCACCTTGACGTGCTGCAGGCGCGAGGTCAGCGGGCCGTCGGGGACCTTGATGGACAGGAACTCGAGCTGCTCCTCGTAGTTGGCGCTGGCCATGCTGTAGGCGCGCAGCAGCGGCTTGCCGTCGACCTCGAGGCCGATCATGGCGAACTGGCCGTTCTCGAAGCGCAGGGTCGGCGCCCGGGTGCAGGTGAAGCTGAACAGCCGGTCGGTCCAGTGATGGACGCTGAGCACCTGTTCGGCCGTCACGCCCTTGAGCGCGCTCGGCTGGCTGGCGGGGGACGCCGGGATCGTATTGGTCGTCATCTCGTTCATGGCGTGGGCTCCAAGCTCGGGCGGCACGGGTCGCAGTCAGCCCGAGGTGGCGGTCGCACCGCCCGGATCAAGGCCTCGGGAGGCCAGACTGCATCTAGGAGAGGCGGGCCTGCCGAAACCAGAGGCGAGGCGACATGGCAGGCATCCCGCGATACCCGAGCCGGAAAGGCCGGGATCCCGCATCTGCGAACCCCTGGCCGCATTGGCGATACCGACCGGGTGTCCTTCACAGGTGCCGGTCCGGGAGCACCGCCGCCGGCAGATTCCCGTCCTCAAGCATGGGGCAGCGCCCTCGCCCTGCCGTGGCTCAGAAGCCGAGCACCGTGTCGATCGACGCCGTGAACTGCCCGCGATCGCGCCCATCGTTGAACGGCAGGGTGCCCGAGAACGAACGGTTCCACCGCAGCTCCGGCCGGACCAGCAGCAGCGTGACCGGCTTCGGCAGGATCGGCTTGTAGGTGAGGCCCAGCGTGAACTCCCCGTACGTGGTGCGCGGCAGGGCGGCCGACGTGTTCGGGAAGCCGCCGATCGCGTCGATGTAGTCAAGGTTGCGCGGGAACTTCGTGACGAAGAACCCAGCGTTGTCGCGCCACAGCTCGGCGCGCGCGTTCAGCGTCACCGTGCCGGTCAGGGCATAGGATGCATACTGCACGCCGCCGTAGGCCTCGGCGCGGGCATAGTCGTCGCGCACGTAGGTGCCCTCGCTGGTGAAGGCCAGCTTGTCGGTGGCCTTGTACGTCAGCACCACGTCGTTGTAGTAGCGCAGGGCGCCGTTGACGTTGGGCAGGGCGCGCGACGGGGTCTCCGCGCCGACATGGCTGCGCGCCACCACGCTCAGCCTGCCGCCGGCGAGGTTGTTGAGCCCGAAGCCGAACAGCCCCGCGGGCACGCCGTTGTTGTCGCCGGAGTTGGCGCCGAGCGTGGTCTGGTTGCCGCTGTCCGCGCCGAACCACAGGTCGAGCGTGTCGGTGACGTGCGCGGTCGCCTGGAAGCCGGTGTGCTCGAACGGCAGGCCGTAGTTGTCCAGGAAGGTGTGGCTGTAGAACGGGTTGGTTGACGGGTCGATCGCCTCGAAGCCGAGCGCCGTGGGGTACTGCCCGGCCTTGGCGTCGATGCCGCCCGCGGTGAACCAGGGCAGGTGCGCCGAGACGTTGGCCTGGATGAAGGAGAGCTGGTAGCGGCCGGAGATGCCGCGGTCCAGCTCGCCCAGGTAGTGGTAGTAGCGAGAGTCCGATCCATACATCAGCTGAACCGCGAAGCCGAAATCGTAGCCGATGGCCTTCGGGGCCGGCGCGCGCTGCACGGTCAGCAGCGCCTGGTTCAGGGTGGCCTGGTTGGCACGGTCGGTGACGAGGTCGCCGACGTCGACGCCGCTGTTCGGCCGGTCGCCGTTGAGGGTGAAGCCGGCCTCGAGCTGCGCGCCATACTGCACGCCGTCGAACCATGCCTTGGAGAACAGTGGCGGCACGGCGACGCTGGCAGGCGCCGCGCCTGCGTCGGGCGCATTGGAGTTGGTGGTGTTGGCCGAGGTGCCGCCGGTGTTGCCGGTGGTCGCCGGCGGCGCCTGCGGCGCGGAAAGCTGCGCCGGGCTGTTCGGCTGCACCGACTGTGCCATGCGCACCACGTCGTCTGCCCACGCCAGCGCCGGCGCTGCGACCAGGACCGCGGCGATCATGGTCCGCTGGTTGACCCGTGAGGAACCCACCTTCGCTGCGTCTCCCGTCTGGTTTCCGGACGATCCGGCACTGAGCGTCTGTCTTCTGGGCCCTGCCGAGTTCCCGCCAGCGCCCTGTGAACGTTTTGCGGAACTCCGGCCACGTCCGTGTTGCCGGCGTGCCACAGCAGGCTCCATGGTTCTTCGATGCCGAACCCATGACGGCGAGGTCCGGTCAAAAGGCAAGCCGACTCGAAGCAGGGGTCGGCCGCATGCCTGGTCTCTGGGCAGGCTGGCTCCTTCCGGTGCCACACCGGTCAACCGCACGCACTGGTCGGATACCCTCCCTTGCCCGGACGTGCGTCCTCGCCCCTGTGCGGCTCTGGCGCGCCAGGTGCATACCCCGCGAGCTGCCGCCTGCCGCCCTCAGGAGCCACCGATGTCCGGAGTCGCCATCCCCACCGTCCCGGCGCCCCGCAGGGCGGGTCCGCCGCGCCGGCGCGGCGCGCTGTCCTGGGCCGACCCCAGGTTCCGCGCGATCGTGTGGCAGGCCGCGATCGTGGGCGCGCTGGCGCTGCTGGTCGCCTTCCTGGTGACCAACACCAGCCGCAACCTGGAGGCACGCCACATCGCCACCGGCTTCGGCTATCTCGGGCGCACCGCCGGCATCCCGGTCGGAGAGCACCTGATCGGCTACGACCCGTCGACCAGCACCTATGGCCGTGCCCTGGTGATCGGCTTCCTCAACACCCTGCGCATCGCCGTGTTTGGCATCGTCCTGGCGACGATCCTGGGCACGCTGGTCGGGCTGGCGAAGCTCTCGCCCAACTGGCTGCTCTCGCGCGTGGCCGGCGTCTACGTCGAGACCCTGCGCGACATCCCGCTGCTGCTCCAGCTCCTGTTCTGGTACGGCCTGGTGCAGACACTGCCGCCGCCCAAGCAGTCGTTCCACCCCCTTCCCGGACTGTTCCTGTCCAACCGCGGCTTCCGGCTGCCGACGATCGACTGGCAGCCGGGCGACGGGCTCGTGCTGGCGGCGCTCGCGGTCGCTGCGGGGCTCGCCTGGGCGTGGGCACGTCGGGCGGCGCGGATGCAGGAGGCGACCGGTGTCCGACCCCCTGTCGTGCCGGTGGTGCTCGGGCTGCTGGTCGGGCTGCCGCTGCTGGCCTGGCTTGCGGTGGGCGCGCCCCTCTCCCTGGACGTGCCGGTGCTGCGCGGCTTCAACTTCCAGGGCGGCGCCACGCTCAGCCCGGAATACGGCGCGCTGCTGACCGGCCTGGTGCTCTACACCGCGACCTACATCGCCGAGATCGTGCGCTCCGGCATCCTCTCCGTGCCCCGGGGCCAGTGGGAGGCCGCCGAGGCATTGGGGCTGAGGCGCGGCACCGTGCTGCGCCGGATCGTGCTCCCCCAGGCCCTGCGCGTCATCATCCCGCCGATGACCTCGCAGTTCCTCAACCTGACCAAGAACAGCTCGCTCGCGGTGGCCATCGGCTACCAGGACATCGTCTCGATCGCCAACACCGAGATCAACCAGACCGGCCAGGCCATCGAGGGCATCGCGATCATCATGGCGGCCTACCTGAGCATCTCGCTGTCGATCAGCCTGTTCATGAACTGGTACAACCGGCGCATCGCCCTCGTGGAGCGCTGAGCCGCATGGAGCCTCCCCGCGACACCGACGCCCTGGCGCCGGACATCCAGGCCGGCACCAACCCGGCGGTCGCCTCGCCGGTGCCCGCACTCGCCGGTGCCCCGGCCGCGGTCGGTCTGGCGCCACCCGCGGGGATGACGCAGCCCCGTGTCGCCGGTCCCGGACCGCTCGCCTGGGCACGCGCCAACCTATTCGCCTCGTGGGCCAGCACGGCGGTCACGCTCGTGCTGGGCGCGATCATCCTGCGCGTGGCGTTCGGCCTCATCGAGTGGGCCGTCATACGCGCCGTGTGGAGCGTGCCGCAGACGCCCGCCGGCCCTGACAGCTCGGTGTGCCGCCGTCTGCAGGGCGCGGGCGCCTGCTGGGCGGTGATCGGCGAGAAGTGGCGCTTCATCCTGTTCGGCCGCTACCCGTTCGACCAGCAATGGCGCCCCGCCCTGGTGGTCACGCTGTTCGTCGGGCTCTACGCGGCCTCGGCCTGGCGTCGTCTGTGGCGGCGCGAACTCGCCCTCGCCTGGCTCGCGGTGCTGCTGGCGATCGTGGCCCTGATGTGGGGCGGACTGCCCGGACTGCCCGAGGTCGGCACCGACCAGTGGGGCGGCCTGCCGCTCACCCTGATCCTGGCCACGTTCGGCCTGGTGTTCGCCTTCCCGCTTTCGGTGCTGGTGGCGCTCGGCCGGCGCTCGAGGGGCATGCCGGCGGTGCGGATGCTGTGCGTGGGCTACGTCGAGCTGATCCGCGGCGTGCCGCTGATCTCGCTCCTGTTCATGGCCAGCGTGCTGTTCCCGCTGTTCATGCCGCAGGGCCTGAACCCGGACAAGCTGCTGCGCGCCCAGGTCGCGATCATCCTGTTCGCCGGCGCCTACCTCGCCGAGGTCGTCCGCGGCGGCCTCCAGGCGCTGCCCAAGGGGCAGGCGGAGGCCGCCGACGCGCTCGGCCTGTCGTACTGGCGCAAGATGCGGCTGATCATCCTGCCGCAGGCGCTGCGCCTGGTGATCCCGCCTCTGGTCAACACCTTCATCGGCTTCTTCAAGGACACCAGCCTGGTGCTGATCATCGGCATCTTCGACCTGCTGACCGCAGGCACCGTGGCGCTGGCCGACCCGGTCTGGCAGGGCTTCGCCACCGAGATCTACCTGGTGCTGGCCGCGATCTACTTCGTGTTCTGCTTCGCCATGGCGCGCTACAGCCGCTCGCTGGAGACCCAGTTCGCGAAGGCGGCGCGGCGGTGAGGCAAGGGGCTCTGCGCCTGGACCCCGCCAGGGACAAGTCCCTGGACCCTGACACATAAGCAAGACAGCACGGCGTCGCCCGGACCCATGAGATGCGGGTCTGGGGGCGCTGCCCCCAGCGGGTCCAGGGCAGAGCCCTGGCCTTCCTTCCGGAGCCCCGATGTCCCAGGCCGCCGCCATCCCCGCCATCGAGCTGGACCACGTCAACAAGTGGTATGGCCCGATGCACGTCCTGCGCGACGTCTGCCTGACCGTCGCCGCGAAGGAGCGGATCGTGATCTGCGGCCCGTCCGGCTCGGGCAAGTCGACCACGATCCGCTGCATCAACCGGCTGGAGACGCACCAGGCGGGGCGGATCGTCGTGGACGGCACGGAGCTGAGCGACGACACGCGCGCGCTCGACACCGTGCGCCGCGAGGTCGGCATGGTGTTCCAGAGCTTCAACCTGTTCCCGCACCTGACGATCCTGGAGAACTGCACGCTCTCGCCGATCTGGGTGCGCAAGATGAAGAAGTCCGACGCCGAGGACCTCGCGATGGAGTACCTCAGGCGGGTGCGCATCCCCGAGCAGGCGCACAAGTTCCCGGGCCAGCTCTCCGGCGGGCAGCAGCAGCGCGTGGCGATCGCGCGCGCGCTGTGCATGAAGCCGAAAATCATGCTGTTCGACGAGCCGACCAGCGCACTCGACCCGGAAATGATCAAGGAAGTGCTCGACACCATGGTCGGGCTGGCGGAGAGCGGCATGACCATGGTCTGCGTGACCCACGAGATGGGTTTCGCGCGCCGTGTCGCCGACCGCGTGGTGTTCATGGACCGCGGCGAGGTCGTCGAGCAGGGCACGCCGGAACGCATGTTCGAGCAGCCGCAGACCGAGAGGCTCAGGACCTTCCTGAGCCAGATTCTCGTCGGGCATTGACGTAAGGAAGGCCAGGGGCTCTGCCCCTGGACCCCGCCAAAGGCCAAGCCTTTGGAAACCTGTACTTAAGTCATGGGATCAAAGGGCCTCCGGCCCTTTGCGGGTTTGGGCAGAGCCCAACCCTTCTTGCTTCATCCCTGCCCCAGCGCCTCCAGCACTCCCGACGGCGTGAGGATCTGCGGCAGCACGCTCGGCGCCCCACCGCCCGCCGGGTAGAACACGTAGAGCGGCACGCCGTCGCGCCCATGCTCGCGGAGGAACGCCGTGATCTGCGGGTCCTGGCGGGTCCAGTCGCCCTTGAGGTAGGCCACGTCTCGGTGCGCGAAGGCGTCACGCACCGGCTGCGGCGAGAGGGCGACGCGCTCGTTCACCAGGCAGGTGAAGCACCACGAGGCGGTCATGTCGACGAACACCGGGCGGCCCTGCGCGCGCAGGCTGTCGAGCCGCGTGGTGGAGAACGGCTCTGACCCGTCGGAGGCGGCCTGCGCCGTGCCGGCCGCCGCGGTCGGCGAGAACTGGGCGAGCGACACCAGCACAGCGGCCGCGACGCCTGCGCCGAGGAACGCTGCAGCCCCACCGATCCTGCGGCCGGTGCGCTCCGCCGTGCGCGAGACGCCCCAGGCCCAGGCCGCGAAGCCGATCGCCACCGCGCCGGCTAGGCAGAGCAGCACGCCGGGCGGCCCGGCCTCCTCGGTGACCACCCAGGCCAGCCAGACGGCGGCCGCATACATCGGGAACGCCAGCGCCTGCTTGAGCACGTCCATCCACGCGCCCGGTCGCGGCAGCCCGCGCGCCAGGCCGGGGGCGGCGGCCAGCAGCACGGTGGGCGCCGCGAGCCCGAGGCCCATCGTCACGAACACCGCCATCGCCAGCACGGGGGGTGCGGCGAAGGCGGCCGCGATGGCAACACCCATGAACGGCGCGGTGCACGGCGTTGCCACCAACACGGCGAGCAGCCCGGTGAACACGCTGCCGACCAGGCCGCCGCGGGAGGCAAGCCCCTGCCCCACGCCCTCCAGCCCGGTGACCGGCGTGACCACGCCGGACAGGCCGAGGCCGACCGCGAACAGCACCCAGGCGGTCAGGGCGACGAACACCGGCGACTGGAACTGGAACCCCCAGCCGGCCGCGGCGCCGGCGCCGCGCAGCGCCAGCATGACCCCGCCGAGCAATGCGAACGCCACGACCACGCCGAGCGTGTAACCGCCGGCCTGGCGGCGCACCTCGCCACGCGAGGCGCCGGACAGCCGGGCGAGCGCCATCGCCTTCATCGCCAGGACCGGGAACACGCAGGGCATGAGGTTCAGCACCAGCCCGCCCGCGAACGCCAGCAGCAGCGTGCGCAGCATCCCGCCCGAACCAGCAGCTTCGGGTGCCGCGCCGGGGGTGGCCGCGATGTCAAGCCAAGTCTTCTGGCCATGGGCATCGACGAGCTGAAGCACCCCGCCCATCCCGGCTGCCGCGTCGAAGCCGGGCGCGACCGGCAGGCGCAGGGCCAACGACCCATCGCGCACCGCGAGCGGCTGTGGCGCGGACTGCGTCAGCACGGTGGGCGCAGCAGGGAAGAAGTAGGCGTCGCGCACCATGCCTGGGCCGATCTCGCGGCCGGACAGCGACAGGGTGCCGTCGGGTGCCACATGCGCGAGGAACGGCGACGGACCCGGCGTGCGGGCCGCCGCCTGCGCGAACAGCGGGGCCTGCGGCGAGGCGGCACCGTCGCCGGCCGGCAGGTCGAGGACGAAGTCGCCGGCTTCCGGCACGCAGACCGTCGCGCACACCAGCCACTCCGCGTGCGCGCGCAGGGGCAGCGTGCCGCCCGCCTGGCCGGTCACGGTGACCGGCAGCAGCAGGTCGCCGGTGTAGGCGTAGGCGGCGAGGTCGCCCTCCAGCAGCCGCTCGGGCGCGGGCCAGGCGACCGGGGAGGCCTGCAGCCCCTGTGGAAGGGTCAAGGCCAGCGTCGTCGCAGCACCGGCGTCGCCCGGGTTGGTCCAGTAGGTGTGCCAGCCCGGCGCCATGCGCAGCCGCAGCCCGAGATGGAACGGCCGCTCCGGCGCATAGCCGTCGGTGTCGCTGACCAGGGTGGCGGTCACCCGGCTGCTGGCGACCGGAGCGCTCTCGGACGCGGCCGCGCCGTGCTGCGCCAGGACCGGCAGGACGAGCAGCATCGCGGCCGTGACGACACCCGTGGTCGCAATCCGGCGCCTGGATGGGAGCCATCGCCGGAGAACGCTGCCTGGAAAACTCATCCGCATACCTTTCACGCCGGTTTGTCCGGGGCCGGACGCCCTGGCACGGCCTGCCTTGCAGGGGATCATCTTGTGCGGGGCCACGAAGCGCGCCAGCCTTGCCCCTATGCCAGAGAACCCCGGCGACGGACACACCAGCGGAGTCCCCACCCTGTCGAACCGTTCCCTGCCGGTGGCCATCCGCCCGCATGCCGTCCGCTTGGCGGCAATGGCCGCGGTAGCGTGCCTCCCGGCCTGCGTCAGCACGCAGCAGGTGGTGGGCGAGGAGGAGAACATGCTGGCCGCCGCCGGCTTCCTGGTGCGGCCTGCCAACACGCCGGAGCGCCAGGCCGCGCTCGCCAGCCTACCGCCAAACCGCCTCGTGCAGCGCTTCCACGACGACCGCGTCGCCTACCTCTACGCGGACCCGGTGGTCTGCCAGTGCCTCTACGTCGGCAGCCAGGGCGCCTACGGCCGCTACCAGCAGGAACGGCTGCAGCAGCGGCTCGCCGACGAGCAGGTCGAGGCCAGCGAGTTCGGCTACGGCGGCGGCTTCGGGTGGGGGCCGTGGGGCGGCTTCGGGCCCGGCTTCTTCTGAGCGGGAAGGAGGAAGGTCAGGGCTCTGTCCCATCACCTGGAAGCGGGGACCCGCCAGGGCGGGCCGCCCTTGACCGGCCTCACCTAAGTCAAGGTTTCCGAAGGCGAGCCTTTGGCGGGGTCCAGGGGCAGGGCCCCTGGCCTTGCTTCGCCTCCATCACACCCCGATGACCGCCTCCGACCTCCCCGTCGCCGCAGTCCTGCCCGCGTTGCTCGCCCGCCTCGCCGAGCGGCCCAACGCCGTGCTCGTCGCCCCGCCCGGCGCCGGCAAGACCACGCTCGTGCCGCTCGCCCTGCTGCACGCGACCGCCGCCGACGCCCCCTGGCGCCGGGGCGGGCGCATCGTGGTGCTGGAGCCCCGCCGCCTTGCCGCCCGCGCCGCGGCCACCCGCATGGCGTTCCTGCTCGGCGAGCCGGTCGGGCGCACGGTCGGCTACCGCACGCGCCTGGACAGCGCGGTGTCGGACGCCACGCGGGTGGAGGTGGTGACCGAGGGGCTGCTGGTGCGCCGCCTGCTCGGCGACCCCGGCCTCGACGGCGTCGACGCGGTGGTGTTCGACGAGGTGCACGAGCGCGCGCTCGATGCCGACCTGGCGCTGGCGTTCTGCCTGGACCTGCAGCGCGAGCTGCGGCCGGAGCTGCGCATCCTGGCGATGTCGGCGACCGCGGACGGCGCGCGCCTGTCGGACATGCTCGACGCCCCTGTGGTGGAAAGCGCGGGGCAGAGCTTCCCGGTAGACGTGACCCACGCGCGCCGCGACATCGCGAACCCGCGCGACCTGCCCGACGCGCTGGCCGGGGCGGTGCGCACGGCCTTGGCCGAGCACGGCGGCGACGTGCTGGCGTTCCTGCCGGGCATGGCGGAGATCCGGCGCGCGGAGGCGGCGCTGTCCGGCTGCGGCGCTGTGGTGCTGCCGCTGCACGGCGAGCTGCCGCCGGCGTCGCAGGACCTGGCGTTGCGCCCGGACGCGGACGGGCGGCGGCGGGTGGTGCTGGCGACCTCGATCGCGGAGACCTCGCTGACGGTGCCGCGCGTGCGGATCGTGGTCGACGGCGGCTGGCGTCGCGCGCCGCGGCTCGACGCCGCGACCGGCCTGACCCGGCTGGCGACCGTGCGGATCAGCCGGGCGGCTGCGACCCAGCGCGCCGGGCGGTCCGGGCGCCAGGGGCCGGGGGTGGCGATCCGGCTGTGGACCGAGGCGCTGCACCGCGGCCTGCCGCCGTTCGACCGCCCGGAGATCCTGGAGGCCGAGCTGTCCGGGCTGCGCCTGGACTGCGCCGCCTGGGGCACGGAGCCGGCGGCGCTGCCGTTCGCCGACCCGCCTCCCGCGGGGCCGCTGGCCGCGGCCGGGGCGCTGCTCGACCTGCTGGGCGCGACCGTGGGCGGGCACATCACCGCGCAGGGCCGCCGTATGGCGCAGCTCGGCGCGCACCCCAGGCTGGCGGCGATGATGCTGTCGGCCAAGGATGCGGGCGAGACCGCGCTGGCCGCCGACATCGCGGCCCTGCTGGAGGAGCGCGACCCTCTGCGCAGCCACGACCCGCGGCAGGCGCCATCGGCGGAGATCGGCCTCCGACTGGCGTTGCTGGCAGGAGCGGAGCCGACGGGCCTGGCGGTGGACCGAGGCGCCCTGTCGCGCATCCGTCGCGCAGCGACCCAGTACCGCCGCAGGCTGCGCAGCTCCGCCGAGCCGGCGGGCGACCCGGCCCATCTGCTTGCCGCCGCGTTTCCGGACCGGGTGGCGCAGCGTCGCGGCGAGCCGGGCGCGTTCCGCCTGTCCGGCGGCGGCGGGGCAAAACTGCCGCGCGCAGACCCGCTCTCGGAGGCAAGGCTGCTTGCGGTCGGCGCCCTCGAGGTGCGCACGTCGTCGCAGATCCGCCTGGCCGCAGCCCTCGACGCGGACGCGCTGCCCGCAGTGCTGCGCGACGCGGTGACGGAGACCCTGGACGACGGGTTCGACCCGGCGAGCGGTGCGGTGCTGTCGCGCAGGCGCCGCCGTCTGGGCGCGCTGGTGCTGGAGGACCGCATGGTCGCCGCCGATCCGGCGCGCACCGCGGCAGCACTCGCGGACGCGGTTGCCAGCCGGCTGGACGCCCTGCCGTGGACCGACGGGGCACGCCAGCTGCAGGCGCGAGCGTCCTGGATGCGCGGGTTCGACTCTGGGCTGGCAGATCTCGGCGACACCGCGCTGGCCGCCGGCGTGCAGGACTGGCTCGCCCCCTTCCTGTCCGGCATGTCGCGGCTCGCGGACCTCGCCGGGCTCGACCTGACGGCAGCGCTGCGCGCACGGCTGGGCCGGGACGCCGCCGCGCGGCTCGACCGCGAGCTGCCCACGCAGCTGGTCCTCCCCGGCGGCCGCGCCGCAGTGGACTACACGCAGCCGGTGCCGCTCGCCGCCGCCCGTGCCCAGGCGTTCTACGGGCTCGCCGGAACGCCGCGTCTGGCAGGAGGCCGGGTCGCGCTGCAGCTCGCGCTGCTGTCTCCGGCGGGGCGGCCGGTGGCGATCACCGCGGACCTCGCAGGCTTCTGGGCCGGCAGCTGGGCCGAGGTGCGTCGCGAGATGCGCGGTCGCTACCCGCGCCATGACTGGCCGGAGCACCCCGCACCCTCGACCTGATGGAACTGTCACGCGATCGTACGGCAGCTGCGGCGTGGCGGCACCGCCTCGCAGGCGTCTGCTGCCATGACCTCCAACTGTGGCGGCGGAGCCACGGCTGCGGCCCTCCCGACACAGGAGGTGTGTCTCCAGGGCTCTGGCTCAACTTGTTGGAGGCCCGAACAAGTGCAATGTCAGCGGCGCGTTCCCGCCTTCTCCACCTGGTGCACAGCATGATCCGGCCGGCCGGCCTCCTCCTTGTCGCAGCCGCGTTCACCTCGGGGTGCAACGGCGTGCGCGCCCAGTCTTCCGTCACGGCGTCCTCCACCGTCCCGCTGGTGGAAATGCGACCGCTGTCGTTCGCGCCGCTGGTCAAGCGTGTGGTGCCGGCGGTGGTCAACATCGCCGTCACAGAGAGCATCTCCGGCGCCGAGGCGATCGCCGACATGCCGCCCGAGGTGCGCGGCACGCCGTTCGAGAAGACGTTCCGCGACCGCCTGAAGAACCGCCGCGAACAGGTGATGGGGGCGGGCTCGGGATTCATCATCGACCCGTCCGGCGTGATCGTGACCAACAACCACGTGGTCGGACACGCGGACAAGATCGTGGTGTCGCTGATCGACGGCACCGAGCTGCCCGCCGTGGTGCTCGGCACCGACGAGCTGACAGACATCGCCGTGATCAAGGTGGCGTCCGACAAGCCGCTGCCGTTCGTCGCCTGGGGCGACAGCCGCACGGTGCAGGTCGGCGACTGGGTGATGGCGGCCGGCAACCCGTTCGGGCTCGGCTCCTCGGTGACCGCGGGCATCGTCTCGGCGCGCGGCCGCGACATCGGCGCAGGGCCGTTCGACGACTTCATGCAGCTCGACGCGCCGATCAACCCCGGCAACTCCGGCGGTCCGGCCTTCAACATGAACGGGCAGGTGGTCGCGGTGAACACGGCGATCGTCTCGCCCACCGGCGGTTCGGTCGGCATCGGCTTCGCGATCCCCAGCCAGATCGTCGAGCCGATCGTCGCCGAGCTGCGCGACAAGGGCCGGATGGACCGCGGCTGGCTCGGCGTCTCGGTGCCCGACCAGGCGGCAGGGCACGGTGCGGGCGTCATGCTCGCCGCGGTGGACCCTCAGGGCCCGGCGGCGCGCGCCGGGCTGCACCGCGGCGACATCGTCACCGCGGTCAACGGCGACAAGGTGGACACGTCGCGCGAGCTGATCGGTGCGGTATCCGCGATCAGCCCCGGCTCGGCGGTCAAGCTCGCGGTCAGGCGCGGCACGCAGAGCCTCGACGTGGCCGTGACCGTGGGACGGCGTCGCGACGGGGCCGAGTAGCGCAGGCAAAGCCGGCGGCTCAGCGTCCCGCCCCAGCCGAAGCCTCCGCCCTGGACCACGATCCCGGGACGGCTTCCATACGCCTGGGCCTCCGGTGGGCGCGTGCGGAGCCTGGTCCGGCTTCCTGCGCACGCCGGGTATGGTAGGAAGCAGTCCTGCTGGCCCGCCGCGGAAGGATCGAAACAGGTGCGCATTCTCCTGGTTGAGGACGACGCCACGGTGGCAGGCTTCGTGGCGAAAGGCCTGCGCGAGGCCGGCCACGTCGTCGAGCACGCCGACAATGGCCGCGATGGCCTGTTCCTGGCGGTGTCCGAGACGTTCGACGCGGTGATCCTGGACCGGATGCTGCCGGGCGGCATCGACGGGCTTCGCATCCTCGAAACCCTGCGCGGCCAGGGCAACGTCACCCCGGTGCTGCTGCTGTCCGCGCTGGCGCACGTGGACGAGCGGGTGGCCGGGCTCAAGGCGGGCGGCGACGACTACCTGACCAAGCCGTTCGCATTCTCCGAGCTGCTGGCCCGCGTCGAGGCGATGACGCGGCGCGGCAAGAACGACGGCCCGCAGACCCGCCTCGCCGTCGCCGACCTGGAGATGGACCTGCTGTCGCGGCAGGTGAAGCGCGCGGGGCAGAAGATCGACCTGCAGCCGCGCGAGTTCC
This sequence comes from uncultured Acetobacteraceae bacterium, assembly GCA_964236585.1. Classification (GTDB taxonomy): domain Bacteria; phylum Pseudomonadota; class Alphaproteobacteria; order Acetobacterales; family Acetobacteraceae; genus CAXSEF01. Next base: position 41,737 of record CAXSFE010000005.1, on the reverse strand, counting down.
GGCTGCTGGAGTACCTGATGCGCCATGCAGGGCAGGTCGTGACCCGCACCATGCTGCTGGAGGGCGTGTGGGACTACCACTTCGACCCGCAGACCAACGTGATCGACGTGCATGTCTCGCGGCTGCGGCAGAAGGTCGACCGGCCATTTGGGGGACCGCTGATCCACACCGTGCGCAACGCCGGATACATGCTGCGGCCGGAGTGAGGCAGGACGCGAGCAAGGCCAGGGGCCCTGCCCCTGGACCCCGCCAAAGGCTCGCCTTTGGAAACCTACTCTCAAGCAAAGCCGATCCAGGGGCGGCTCTCTGCGGTAGCCCTTACAACGATCTAGGCGGATCGTCGGAATCTTCGGCCACCTCCGCCTGGCGGGTCCGGGCAGATCCCGGCCCTGCCTGCTTCCTCGCCTCATGACCCGCCGCAGTCTGCGCTCCGCCGGCATCCGGCTCGCCACCGTCTACGCCGTGCTGTTCGGGATCAGCGCGCTGGCGCTGGTGCTGTTCATCTGGTGGGCGACGGCAGGGCTGCTGGAGCGCCAGGTCGAGGCAACCATCCACGCCGACGCGCAGGGCCTCCTCGACCGCATCGGAGAGGGCGGCCTGCCTGCGCTGATCGAGAGCATCCAGGACCGCATGTCCGAGGACGTGGACGACGAGACGCTCTATCTGCTCGTCGACGGCGAGGGCCACCACCTTGCCGGCAACCTGGAGCACTGGCCCGCCGCGGTGTCGGAGTCCGGCGCCTGGTATGAGCTTCCGGTGCAGCGGGCCGGCACGCGGGCGCTGGCCGAGGTGGAGCGCATCGAGCTGCCGGGAAAATTCCGGTTGCTGGTCGGGCGCGACGTGCGCACGCGCGCGCAGCTCCGCCACCTGCTGGCCGGAGCGCTGCTGTGGGCGCTGGGGCTGGTGGCCGGGCTGAGCGTGGCCGGCGCGCTGGTGGTGCGGCGGCTGTTCCGGGGGATGCTGGCCAACGTGTCGCGCACCTCGGAGGCGATCGCGGCAGGCGACCTGGCGCAGCGCGTGCGCCTGTCTGGGCGGGGAGACGAGTTCGACCGGCTGGCCGAGACCATCAACGACATGCTCGACCGCATCGCGCGGCTGATGGATGGCGTGCGCCAGGTGTCCAACGCGATCGCCCACGACCTGCGCACGCCGATCACCCGGGCCCGCGCGCGGCTGGAGGACGCGGCTCTGCACGCGGACACGGACGAGGAGCTGCGCGCCGCGGTGGAACGCGCGGTGACCGACCTCGACGGGGTGACCGCGGTGTTCCAGGCCCTGCTGCGCATCGCCGAGATCGAGGCGGGGTCGCGCCGCGCCGCCTTCGCGAGGTTCGACTGCGTGCCGGTGCTGCGCGACCTGGCCGAACTGTATGGCGCCCTCGCGGAGGAGCGTGGACTCGAGCTGGCGCTGGCGCTGCCGGTGTCGCTGTGGATGCGCGGCGACCGCGAGCTGCTGCAGCAGGCGGTGGCGAACCTGCTCGACAACGCGGTGAAGTTCTCCCCCGCGGGCGGCACCGTGCTCCTGACCGCCGGCGTCGGCCCGGAGACTGCGGACCAGGGGCCGGCCGAGCTCGCGGCGGCCAGCCCGGCGACACCTAGCGCGTGGGTGTTGCGGATCGCCGTCTCGGACGGCGGCCCAGGCATCCCGGCCGACGATCTCGCGAAGGCGCCGGAACGGTTCTTTCGCGGCGAGGCGGCTCGCCATACGCCCGGGTCCGGCCTCGGCCTGGCGCTGGTCCAGGCGGTCGCACAGCTGCACGGCGGTGCGTTGCGGCTCGGCGACGCGGCGCCGGGACTGCGCGCGACGCTCGCCATTCCGGCCACGGAGGCGGCTGATATCCCCCCCGCCACGCCTGCTTCTGCCCGGCTCGGCCAGGACCAGGCCACCACGGCCCGTCCCGCGGAAGCCCGTGCCATCGCGGTGGGTGGACGCGGCTTCATCCCGTCCCCACCGGGCTTCAAGCCGTGACCTGCTACCTCCGCACCATGCGGACCTTCCTGCTTCTACCCTGCCTTGTGCTGCTGGCCCCCGGCGCGCTCGACGCCCAGCCTGCCCCGGTCGCGGTCACCACGGACACGCCGGAGTACTGCGAGCGCATGATCGAGCGCGTGGCGACGTGCCCTGATCTCACCGCGGAGATGCACCGGCTGCTCGACGAGGGCCGCCACCTGTGCGAGCGCGGCGAGGTGCGCGGCGGGATCATGCGGCTGCGGCGGGCAATGCTGCTGGTGCAGGCACGCGACCATGCAGAGCCGCACGACTGAGGCCGCGAGCTGAACAAGGCCCGGCGAAGGGCTTTCCTCTGAACCTGTCCCGGGCCTTGTAACAGCGGCCCCCGGCAGTGACCTGTCAGCAAGCAAGGCTGGGCTCTGCCCAGACCCGCCAAAGGGCCGAGCCCTTTGAAAACCCTGCACTTAAGAATCGGTTTCCAAAGGCTTGCCTTTGGCGGAGTTTGAGGCAGAGCCTCAACCTTGCTAATCGCCAGGAGCCTCGCGCGTCTGGCATGCTCGGGCAGAGGCCGGCCTGTCTCCTCAGTCCGCCGCGCCGAGCGCTGCCACCGCCACTGCGGGCGCGCAGGTGTCGGCACCCGCACCTCCCGGCACCAGGCCGGAAAACTTCGTGCAGCCGCAGCCCAGCCGTGCCGCGAGCCGCGTCACGACCGCGTGCCCGATGCCCGCTGCGACCACGTGCTGCCGGGCTGTATCGGCCGACAGCACCAGCCGTGCTGCATCCTCCAGGCGCCGCACCTGCTGCTCGGCGAACCACGCCGCCAGGTCGCGCCATGCCGGCTCACCGGCCTCTGCCGCATCGCGCCCGACCATGCGCGCCAAGCGGCCACGCGACGATGCCTGGCTTCGGTCGCGCCCGTCGGCGGTCGGCAACAGGTCCACGCCGTCCGGCAGCTCTCCGAGCAGCCGGTGGACGTCTGCCGCCGTTGCGAAGTGCTCCGCCGCCAGCATCGTCCAGGTGCCCGCGAACGGCGCGCGGTCGGCGAGCGCCATCACCGGCGTGCGGACAAGCCCGGTGTATACCAGTTCGCCGCAGGCCAGCCGCACGGCGTCGGTGTGCCCGCGCGCCGCCACGGTCCCGCCGGACAGCGGCACGATGTCCGTCGTGGTCGAGCCCATGTCGATCATCAGCCCGTCCGGCACGAACCGCGCCGACAGTGCCGCCGTGGCGTGCCAGTTCGCGGAGGCGACCGCGTCGGCGTACCCGGCCGCGTCGTCCGCCGCGACGAAGCCGCGCCTGCCCGCGTACAGGCGCACGCCCGGGCCGAGCAGCTCGACGAGCATCGCGGCGATCGCCGCCACCCCCTCCGCGCGCGAGGCGAACACGTCGGCGAGCTCGCCGGTCATCGTCGCGGCGTGGCGCTCCGTCGGGCCGAGCTGGGTGGCGGCCTCGCCAAGCGCCTCGCGCAGCCGGTCCAGGCCCTGCCACAGCGGACAGGCGAGCTGCACCACGTGCCGCAGCTCGCCCGCATTCCACAGCGCCGCCTTCAGGTGCGCGCCGCCGACGTCCCAGCCGATCACCCGCATCGCGTGCCCCGAGGAAAGCAAGGCCGGGCTCTGCCCGGACCCGCCAAAGGGCGGAGCCCTCTGGAAACCCTCTTCTAGGCCAGGGGACCTTGGCGCGACAGGCGCGGCCGCCTTTCCCTGGCGGACGGGAGGGAGGAGACTGCGCCCATGGACATCATCCCGGTGCTGGACCTCAAGCGCGGCAACGTCGTGCACGCCCGCATGGGCCGTCGCGACCAGTACCGCCCGATCGAGACGCCGCTGTGCCGAGGCAGCGCCCCGGGCGACGTGGTGGATGGCCTGATGCGCCTGGCGCCGTTCCCGCGCCTCTATGTCGCGGACCTCGACGCGATCGAGCGGCACGGCGACCACAAGCAGACGCTGCGCGTCCTCGCTGCGGCAAGGCCGGCGCTGGAGCTGTGGGTGGATCGCGGAGTCACCGATGCGGCGACGGCGCGGTCCTGGCTGGACGCGAACCCTGGCACGCTGGTGCTCGGAAGCGAGTCGATCGACGGCTTGGCGACGCTGCATGACCTATGTCGCGATCCACGCGTGGTGCTGTCGCTCGACTTCCGCGGCGACGCGTTCGCCGGCCCCGAGGGCCTGCTGGACGACGTGGCAGCGTGGCCAGGCCGCATCGTAGTGATGACCCTGGCAAGGGTGGGCGCGGCGCAAGGGCCGGACCTGGAGCGTGTTGCAGAGATCATCGAGCGAGCCGAGAGGCGCGCGGTCTACGCGGCCGGCGGCGTGCGCAACGCGGCAGATCTGGGGGCGCTGTGCAGGTTGGGCGCCGCAGGCGCGCTGGTGGCGACGGCCATGCACGACGGAACAATTGCGCGCAATGACATCGTCGCGGCGGCTTGCTGGGCGGACCCGGCCGAAGTCATGGACGAGCACGACTGACGCGGGGAAGGCGCGGAGCCGGGCACAAGGCCCGGCTCCGGTCGGAGGTGTCGCTGGTCTCAGTTCGCGGCGGCGAAGGGGTGCTTCATGGTCTTCGCCTTCTCGGCGACCTGGGAGGCCTTCGGCTCGCCGGCGATGGCGCGCTGGATGCTCTCCTTGACGGCCGTGTAGTTGTAGTCCTGGATCTTCTGGTCGTCGGCCGCGTCCCAGTGGATGAACACGCCCACGCAGATGAACAGGTCGTCGGCCTCGTCGGCGGGGATGATGCCCTCGGCGACGCTGTCGGCCACGGCCTGCGCCACGGCGTGCTGCGCGGGGCCGAACATCTGGACAGCCTGCTTGGCGCCCTTGATGGTGACCTTGTTGAACAGGATGGTGTTGGGCTTGCACAGCAGGTTCGGCGCCACGACCGCGAGCAGGGTGGTGAAGCCGTCCTTGTTGTTGCACAGCGCGTTGCAGAACGCCTGCTCGGCGGCCGAGCCGCGCGGGCCGATGAGCAGGTCGACGTGGGCGACCTCGTTGCCCTCGCCGACGAGGGACTCGCCGACCATTACCTGGGTGATCTTCGCCATTGGCGCTCTCCATTGCTGACACGCCCGACCGGCCGGGCCCGGCATGCGGCGCACAGAACCATCATCGCCCTCGCGCTGCAACCCATAGCCGATCCGCGAGGCGAACAATGTCGCCACCGTAAGGTCGGCCGTCGTCCCGGGGTTGATCCCCCGCCGCTTCAGCTCCGCGTCCCACTCCAGCAGCCATTCCTGCGCCGCCCCAGGCCCGGCCTCGAAGCGTGACAGCGCGCCCTCTGCGTCCTGGCGGATCGCCTCGGCGAACGGCACGCCATGGCGGCGTGCGACGTGGCTGTCCGGAAATGTGGCGAGGAAGCGGAGGAACACGAGCTGGGTTGCCATCGTCATGTCGAGACCGCGCGCTGCCGCCTCCTCGTGCGCGGCCAGCCCCGTGACCGGGCGTGAGCCGTCCTGGCCTGTCGCGACTAGGCCTAGAACGTCAGCGAACCCCTCGCTCCACTGGCGCGCCACGCTGTCGCGCGCGGCCGCTGCGCGCATCGCGACGTCGAGCCCGACCCGCGGCGGCGCGCGCACGTCGTGGTCACTGACCTCGCCCAATCCACCCGGCGCGGCCAGCGCAATGGCGCGAAACACCGCCGACGCGTCATCCGGCCCCGTGCTCCCGAGCACATGGCGCAGCGCTTCGCGGGGCGCCCTGCCCTCCCCGGCCTGTTCCGACGCCATCGCCAGCGGGGCGCACAACAGGAGGATGCCGAGGTTGGTGTTCTGCCCGACGGCTGCACGCGTCGCCTGCACGGCGCCAAGCACGCGCGCACCCAACCCGCTCCCGGCACGGCACAGCGGCCAGGAGGCAACGGCGGCGCTGGTGCGGAACTCGGCAACGGTCATGCCGTGGCCAGCGGCATGGACGTGGACATTGCCAGGCTTGAGCGCCGCGAGCTCGTCCTCGCACGCGGCCACAAACGCAAGGCGGACCGCTTCCGGCGTCACGGACCCGCCACGTCCACCAGGCGTCCATCGATCGCGTGGTCGCCGGACCCGACGGAGGCTATCCGTCGCAGCAGCCCCGCCGCGACGCACCCGGCGATCCTGTTCCCGACCACGCCCTGCAGCCCGCGCCAGCCCGGCATCGAGTTCACCTCCAGCACCCACAACCGCCCCTCGCAGTCGCGCAGCAGGTCCACCCCTGCGCAGTCCGCGCCGACCGCCGCAGCCGCGCGCACCGCGACCGCCACCATCTCCGCGTCCGGGACGAGCGCCTCTGCCCGCGCCCCGCGGCGCATGTTCGTCACCCAGTCCTCGGAGCGCCGTGTCATCGCTCCCGCCAGCGCGCCATCCACGATCAGCAGCCTGTGGTCATGGAAGCCGGCGCCTCCAGCCACGACCCGGCGCTGCAGGTAATAGACGCCGCCCATCTCCCCGGCAGGCGGTAGGTCCGCCTCGCGCTCCACCAGGCACAGGCCCCGCCCCTGCGCCCCGAACAGCGGCTTGGCCACCAGCGTCCCGAGCACGCCACCGTGGTCGCGCACCACCGCCCGGGCGGCATCGACCCCCTCGACCACCCATGCGTCCGGCGTCGCCACCCCGGCACGTCCGAGCAGGAACCCCGTCATCGACTTGTCCACGCAACGCTCGACCGCGCGGGCGCTGTTCCACACCGGAACGCCGAGCAGTTCCAGTGCGTGCAGAACCCCAAGTCGGCGGGTCACCTCCTCGAAGCCGCCTGGCGCGATGGCGCGCGCATACACTGCGTCCGGCAGTCGGCCGCCGAACCCGGGCACCTCCACCCCGTCCGGCGTGAACGCGCAGTCCGACAGGCGAAACGCCACTGCCTCGGCGCCCAGGGCCGCGAAGGCCGCAGACAGCTCGGCGAAGTGCCAGTCGACGTCGTCCAGGGCGATGCCGACGCGGGTCATGGCAGAAGAAAGCGAAGGCTGGGGGGCGAGCCGCCCCCCAGACCCCGGCGTGACTCAAGGCCCTTTCTGATGTGTGCCGGTCCAGGGCGGCTCGCCCTGGCGGGTCCAGGGCAGAGCCCTGGCCTTGCCTGCCTCACGCCCCGAACGAGGCCTGCAGCAGCTCCAGATCCAGTCCGCCGGCGCGGAAGCTCTCTCCGGTCTCGACCGCGGTGACGATCGCCTCGGCCGGGCTGAACAGCATCGAGTCGATCTTGTAGAAGTCGCCCTTCACGCCGCGGAACACGTCGGCGAACGGCCTGCCATAGTCCTTGCTGACGTTGGCGGGCAGCTTCTCGGCGAGGTCGCGCGCGTCCGACGCCGGGCCGGTGACGAAGATCTGCACACGGCCGCCGAAGATGATGGCGTCGTTGGTGCGGCCCATCGCGGTGACGAAGTCCGGGTGCGGCGGCGACAGCGGCGCGGTGCCCATGCCGTCGACGATACGGTCGAGCGGGAAGTGCACCGCGTGCGCCTTGTGCAGCGCCACCTCGAGCACGCGGGCCACGACCTGCACGCTGCCGGCGAGGCTCTGCGTGGGGGCGAACAGCACGACGAGGTTGTCCGGCGTCACCTTGCAATCGCGTGCGATCTTCTCCAGCACCGAGGCGGGCGGTGCCTTGCCGCTCTCCAGCACCAGCACGGCCTGCGTGGCGTCGTCGGTGTAGGCCAGTTCGGAAAACAGCTCCTCCTTGCGGGCGAGCGAGCGGGCCGGGCCGGAGCCGAGCGCGAAGAACTTGTCCGGCGCCTCGGCCGACAGGCTCCAGCCGGCGTACTGGCTGGCCAGGCACGCGGTGACGGGCTGCGAGGACTGCACCGACACGCTCCACGGCCAGGCCGGGGTGGTCGGGTCGGAGCCGACGCGGATGTCGGCGAGGCCGCCCATGCAGATCTTCGCCAGTTCGATCCCGGCAGCGATGCCGCCCGCGGATTTCGCGCCCGCGTCGATCAGGGTCTCTCCGGCTGGGCCCTTCGTGACGCCGACGCGCAGGGTCTCGGCATCGGCGATCATCGCCTGCGCGATCGCCCAGGACCGGTTGTTGATGCTGGTGCTCATGCCGCGTGTGCCTTGACAGGATGGGGAGCGCCCGGGCCGTTCGTCCGGGCTGGGGAGAGGCCGGCGCGGTCGAGCAGGAACGCGGCGCGGGCGCGGGCAAGCCGTCGCGCCGCCGCCGGGTGATCGGCCGTGGCGATGGCCGTGCAGAACGGCGCGCCTGCCCGGACCTGGCCGGGGCGCTGGCGATCCGCCGCCCAGCGGGGCCATGCGAAGCCGGGCGGCAGTCGGCCGTCGCGGGCGGCATAGGCGAGCGCCGCTGCCGACGCGCCGGGCAGGTCGGGCGCTGCGTCGGGCAGCGTCGCGGCCTGGCAGGCCTGGACGTGCAGCCGCATCGGCAGCGCATCGGCGAACACATCGAGGGTTGCGCCGGGGCGGGGATTGATCTCGATCAGCTGGAAGCCCTCTCGACACACGACGAAATCGGCGCTGTTCAGGCCGACCAGGCCCAGCGCACGGGACAGTCGCCCGACGGCTCCGACCATTGCGGCCTCGAAACGGGCACCGGCAGGCCGCACTGCACCGCCGTAGCGGAATGTCGCACCGTCCGCCGGGTTGCTCCACTGCGCGCTGAAGCCGAGCACTGTCGCGCGATGTCCGTCCGCGACGAAGCACGCGCAGACCGCCCTGCCGGCAAGTCGGCGCTGTGCGTACCAGCCACGCGTCGCCCCGGCCGGGTGCCATGCGCGGACGTGCGCCCCGCCGGAGCCACCGCGCCGCTTCAGCAGCCAGGCCGCTTCGGACATCCCGCCGGCGTCGTGGGCACGCCGGACCTCCGGGGTGGGCACGCCGGCCTCGCGGCACAACGCAGCCAGGGCGAACGGGTCTTTGGCACGGCGGATCACCTCCGCCGGATTGCCGAGAAGGCCGAAGCGGGCGGACAGGGCTGCGACGACACCGGGCCGGTGCTCGAAGCCGCTGCCAAGCACAAGTCCCGTTGCCGTGCCGGTGCGTCCCGCCAGCAGGGTATCAAACGCCCGTGTCACCGCATCCCGCGTCAGGGCGGCGACGCGGACGCTGCCTGTCGACAGCGCGACTGTGTCGTCGTCGCCGAACAGGTCGACGGCCAATGGCGCAAATCCGGCCTGGCGGGCGGCGGCAGCCAGCGCGCGGGCAGACTGCGCCGCCACGAGCAGCAACGGCGCGCCGGCGTCCAGCGCGCCGCCTGCTGCCCCGGGGGTGGCTGTTCCTGCCGTCTCGGCTTCAGGTGGCAACGAAGTCCCGCGCCAGCTTGAACGCGTCGCGGAAGTCGAACGCGACCGGCTTGTCGGTCTCGATCATGCGGCGGAACAGGCCGAACTCAGTGCGGTACTTGGTGTGGCCGATCGCCAGGGCGCCGATGCCGACGGCCTGGCCGCCGATGGAGACGCCGTCGGCCTGCACGTCCAGGCCCTCGACGCCCATCGGCGGCACCGCGTTGACGTCGGCTGCCACCAGCAGGTCGGGAGATGCGGCGATCTGCTCCTTCGAGAGCACCTGCACGCCGGCGCGCGCGCAGCAGAAGGCCGCGTCTGCTTCCTTCAGCAGTGACGCCTTGCTGTCCTCGCTGCTGCCGTCTCCCGGTCGCAGGGTGACGCCGAAACGCTTCCGGATCTCCTCGCACGCCGCGGCGACGCGCTTCGTGCCGTCGTGGCCGGCGAGCACCACCTGGGCGCCCTCCAGGGCCGCGATCACGCCGGAGGCGAAGCCGACGACGCCGGTCGCGCCGTAGACGACGACGCGCTGGCCCTCCAGGCCCTTGCCCATCTTCCTCAGCTGCCGCTCGACGTGGGCGACCAGGGCGGCGGCGGTGGTGAACGAGCCGGCGGGGTCGGCGAACACCGAGACGATGAACGGCGGCACCATCGCCTTCTTCGCGGCCTCGAGCATGTCGAGCGAGGCGATGGCGTCGCGGCCGCCGATGAAGATGCCGGTGCGCACGGCGAGCTTGGGCGGGCGCGAGAAGATCGCGTCCTGCACCAGGCCGAGCACGTCGTCGGCCGTGATGTTGGCGTAGGGCACGACCGCGTCGTAGCCGGCGTCGACGGCCATGTTCACGTCGAACGGGCTGACCTGCTTGAGCGGACTGAGCATGTGCAGGATCTGCTTGTCAGCCATGGTCGGGGGAGTCTCCTGCTGGCCGGCTCTTGGTCACGGCCGGTGCTGTCGGTGCCTGGCCCGGCCGCGGGGGTGCCGGCGATGTCAGCCGCTATGTTGGTCGGGCCCGCTCTCCGGACCCGACACGCCACGATTGAGCCCGCGGCAGACCAACAAGTCCACCCCCTCGGGCAGCGACACGGACTCGCGCAGGCGTGCCGCCGCGGCGTCGCCCTCGGCGAAGGCGAAGCCGCTCGGGCCCCAGGAGCTCTGCCCGATCCCGGCAGCGCCGGCCTCTGCTAGCGCTGCCAGCACGCCGGCCACCGCGGGGCTGGTGAAGCGCCCTCCCTGTGCCGGGGCGAAATAGTCGCCGAGCAGCACCTGGATGCGGGCGATCGCGTGACCGAACGAAGCGAGGTCGGCCTCCGCCACCGCCGGCAGGGCCTGCATCAGCACGCGGCGGCAGATCTCGCCGGAGACCGTCTCCGGCATCGGAGGCAGGGCCGCAAACGCCGCGCGTTCGCGTGCGCCGGACAGGCCGTGCGCCGCGCGGTCGAGCACCAGCAGCACGCGCCAGCCCTCCGGCACCGCGAGGCGGCACAGCAGCGGCGGCGCCCCCTGCCCTGGCGGGCGGGCCGGGTCGGCGGCGGGCGGACGGGCATCGCCTGCCAGTGCGCTGCCGCCGTCGACCACCAGGCCGCCCGACTGGAACAGGCCGATGCCGACGCCGGAGCGCGTACCGCGGCCGAGGCGCCGTGCGTCGCCGCGCAGGTCGTCGGGCAGGCCGTGCAGCCGCCGCACCGCGCTCGCCACCAGCAGGGCGAGCTGGGTGCCGGAGCCGAGGCCGGAATGCGCGGGGATCGCCGAGCGCATCTCCAGGGCCAGCGGCGCGTCGAGGCCGAGATGGCGCTGCATGGTGTCGAGATGTGCGCCGGCGCGTTCGGCCTCCGGGCCGGTCACGCTGCGCCGTGGCGCGTGGGAGAGCCGCAGCGCGGTGCAGGGCCGGTCGAGCGAGAGCCCGATGCTTCCGAAGCGCCGCCCCAGTCCGCCGTGCAGGTCGAGGAAGCCCAGGTGCAGCCGCGCCGTGCACGACAGCGTCACCGCGCCGTTCTGCGAAGGTACCGGCCCGTTCACCCTGGCGGGCGAACCGGTCCCGGCAGTCATCCCAGGCCGGACTTCGCTCATGCCGCTGCTCCTGCCGATGCGTGCGCCTGATACACAGCGGAACGCGGCCGCGGGCGCAGGATGTAACGGGTTGCCGTGGCCGTGGCGAATGCTGCACCATGCCCGAAGGCGGACGCAACCGCTGGCACCGGCCTGCAGTTGCACGCGATGCACCGCAAGCCGCGAGCGTCGCCTGCCCGGGGGGGAATGATGGCGGACACGACCTACACGGAAGCCGAGATCCAGGAGCGCCTCGCCCGCGACCTGCCGCACTGGACGCTGGACGGGCGCTGGATCAAGCGGACGTTTCGAACGACCGGCTGGAAGGGCACGCTGATGGTGGTCAACACCGTGGGCCATCTCGCGGAGGCCGCCTGGCACCATCCCGACATGACGCTGTCCTACGCCTGGGTCGAGGTGCGTCTCGCCACCCACTCCGCCAAGAGCATCACCGACAAGGATTTCGCCCTGGCGGCCAAGATCGAGGACGTCGTGCACTGGCAGCCCGGCAAAGAGGGGACGGCCCTCGACGGCACGCCCACGGGCGACGCACGCTTCTCCTACATCAAGTACGATGCCTGAGCCGGCGATGCCGCCGGGCTGTTCTAGGTGACCAACGCCTGGGTGAACGGCCACCCCGCCTCGCTCGACGAGGCGGCTGAGGCCGCGGCTGGGCTGCTCGGACGCAGCCGCCGTGCGGCGATCGCCGGGCTCGACGCGGACATCGCCGCGATCGAGGCTGCCATCAGGCTTGCGCGGCGCATTGACGGAGCCGTCGACCACCGCGCCTCTCGCGCGACGCTGCGCGACCTCGACGTGATGCGCACCGCCGGCTGGGTCACCACGACGCCGCTGCAGGCACGTGCCCGTGCCGACCTCGTCGTGCTGGTTGGTGCCGGGCTTGAGCAGGACTGGCCTGGCCTGGAGGAGCGGCTGGCCCTAGCCGGCCCCCCGTCGCTGTTCCCTGACCGCGCGCGCACCGTGGTGCGCCTGTGCCCGGGCGGGACCAACGCCGGTGGCCAGGTCTTCGGCGGCGACCCGGCCGGGCTTGCCGGACTGCTCGGGCAGGTGCGGGCGGCAGTGGGCGGGCGAAGCCTGCCGCCTGGTGCCGAGGAGGCGCGTCGCTGCGCGGCGCTGCTCGCCGCGGCGTCGTACGGCGTGATCGTCTGGTCGGCCTCGCGCATCGACGGCCTGGTGGTCGAGATGGCCTGCGGGCTGGTCGACGAGCTGAACGCGGCCACCCGGTTCGCCGGACTGCCGATCCCGGCCGCCGGCAACGCCGCCGGCGCCGCGCAGGCCTGCGCGTGGCTCACGGGCTTTCCCCTGCCGGTGGGCTTCGAGGGCGGCGTCGCCTCGCACGATCCCTGGCGATACGACGCGACCCGTCTCGTGGAGTCCGGGGAGGCCGACGCCGTGCTCTGGCTCTGCACCGGCGACGCGCCGGCGCCCGCCTGGGCGTCGCACCTGCCGGTGGTGGCGATCTGCCCCACCGGCGCCACCTTCGCAACACCGCCCGGGGTCGTCTTCGCGGTTGGCCGGCCTGGCGTCGACCACGACAGCGTCCTCCACGACGCGTCGCTCGGCGGCCTCGTCCAGCACCCCGCCTCCGCCCCGTCCGACGCCCTGCGCGCCTCCGACGTCATCGCGCGCATCGCAGCCCTCGTCGAGGATCGCTCATGCTGACGTGCCCCCGCCCATGCTGACGTGCCTGCGCGGCGGGCGGGTCGTCGACCCCACGCAGGGGCACGACTCCACCGCCGATGTGTGGTTCGAGGACGGCCGGCTGGTCGGCCCGCCCGGACCCGGCCGCACGGCGGACGAGACGCACGACGCCGCCGGCTGCGTGGTCATGGCGGGCGGGCTCGACATCCACAGCCACGTCGCCGGCACCAACGTGAACACCTCGCGGCTGCTGCTGCCGGAGCTGCGGCCGGAGATCGCGGACTCGGTGCCGGTCGGCGAGGCGATCGGGCGGCGCTATGCCGCGATGGGCTACACGCTCGTGGTGGAACCGGCGATCTCGCCGCATGTCGCGGTGCAGGCGCACCTGGAGCTGGCGCAGATCCCGGTGATCGACCGCGCGATCCTCGCCGTGCTGGGCAACGACGACTTCCTGTTCCGGGTGATGCGCGACGGCGACGATGCCGTCGCGGACTACGTCGGCCGCACGATCGGAGGCGCGCGGGCGCTGGGCCTGAAGGTGATCAACCCCGGAGCGGCGGCGGCCTTCAAGTCCAATGTGCGCGCCTTCGGCCTCGACGACGAGGTGCCCGGCACCGGCATCAGCTCGCGCCGCATCATGCAGGCGATGCAGCGCGCGCAGCACACCCTCGGCATCCCGCATCCGGTGCACCTGCACTGCTCGAACCTCGGCATGCCCGGCGCGGTGGACACCGTGCTGGCGACCATGGAGGCGGGCGGCGAGCTGCCGCTGCACCTCGCGCACGTGCAGTTCTACGCCTACGGCACCGAGGGGAAGAACGGCTTCTCCTCGGCGGCCGCCCGTCTCGCCGAGGCGCTGAACCGTGCGCCGGCCCACGTCACCGCCGACGTCGGCCAGGTGATGTTCGGGCAGACCGTGACGGTGTCGTCCGACGTGCTGCGCCAGTTCGGCGCCCGCAGCCAGGCCTCGCCCGCCAAGTCGGTCATCCACGACGGCGACGGCAACGGCGGCGGCATCGTCCCCTACCGCTTCCGCCGCACCAGCTTCGCCAACACCATCCAGTGGGCCGCCGGCCTGGAGCTGTTCCTCCTGTCCGAGGATCCGGCGCGGCTGATGTTCACCACTGACCACCCGAACGGCGCCCCGTTCACCGCCTATCCAGACCTGATCGCCCTGCTGATGTCGCGCGACAAGCGCGAGGAGTGGATGCAGACGGTGTCGCAGGAGGCGCTGGAGCTGACCACGCTGCGCTCGCTGTCGCGCGAGTACACCCTGTCCGAGATCGCCACCATGACCCGCGTCGGCCCTGCCCGCCTGCTCGGCACGCCGGACCGCGGGCACCTCGCGCCGGGCGCGCGGGCGGACATCGCGGCCTATCGCGACGGTGCGGACCGCGCCGCGATGTTCCGCGACGCGGCGTTCGTGTTCAAGGACGGTCGCCTGGTGTGCCGCGACGGCGTGGTCAGCGGCAGCAGCAGCGGCGCGCTCGCGGTGCGGCCGGGGTTCGACGCTGCGATCGATCGCAGACTGGCAGCGTTCTACGACGAGATCTACGGGATAGCGCACGACGCATTCGACGTGCCCGAGGGGATCATGCCGTTCGAGACGGTGGCGTGCTCGGCATGAGGCAGGAAGCAAGGCCGGGCTCTGCCCGGACCCGCCAAAGGGCCGAGCCCTTTGGAAACCCTTTACTTAAGTACTGGTTTCCAAAGGCTTGCCTTTGGCGGGGTCCAGGGGCAGAGCCCCTGGCCCTCCTTGCTTCGAGGGCTGCGCCATGACCGACGTGCAGGTCGACGACACCTTCGCCGAGGCGTTCGACATGCGCGCCACCGCGCTGGTGATCACCGCCGACACGGAGCGCTGGGCGCGTCAGGCCGCGACCAGCGCCACCGGCTTCGCGACCTCGATCATCGCCTGCGGGGTCGAGGCCGGCATCGACCGCATGCTCGCCGGCGACGAGACGCCGGACGGGCGGCCCGGGGCGCGGGTGCTGATGTTCGCCGGCTCCTCGGGCGAGCTGCAGAAGCAGCTGGTCAACCGGGTCGGGCAGTGCGTGCTGACCTGCGCGGGCGCTGCCTGCTACGCCGGGCTGGAGGGCGAGCCGCTGAAGATGGGCGACACGCTTCGCTACTTCGGCGACGGCTGGCAGATCAGCAAGCGGCTCGATGGGCGGCGCTACTGGCGCGTTCCGGTGATGGACGGCGAGTTCGTCTGCGAGGGCACCACGGGGCTGACCAAGGGCGCGGTCGGCGGCGGCAACCTGATCCTAATGGGGCGGGACTCCGAGCGTACGCTGCGTGCGGCCGAGGCGGCGGCGGAGGCGGTGGCCGCGATGCCGGACGTGATCGCGCCGTTTCCCGGCGGGATCGTGCGGTCGGGGTCCAAGGTCGGGTCGAAGTACAAGACGCTGATGGCGTCGACCAACCACCACTACTGCCCGACGCTGCGCGGCAGCGTGGACTCCGACCTCGACGAGGACACCGGCTCGGTGCTGGAGATTGTGATCGACGGGCTCACGCCGGAGGCTGTCGCCAACGCCATGCGCGCCGGGCTGCGGGCGGCGATCGCGCTGGGGCCCGAGCAGGGCTGCACCCGGATCGGCGCCGGCAACTACGGCGGCAAGCTGGGAAAACACCACTACCGGCTGCGGGACCTGCTGTCGTGAGCGTCACGCGGTTCCGGTTGCGCGATGCGCCGGAGGGCCGGCTGGACCTGTCGGTGCTGACGCCGCACCGGCTCGCCGGCCTGGACGAGGCGGCCGTGGGGCGGCTGAGGCTGACAGGCGGGCGGAGCGGGCCGAGCGTGGGCGACCTGTTCGAGACGTCGACGGGCGAGGCGGACACCGTGGTGATCGAGGGCGGCTCGGCGCTGCTGGACCACGTCGGCGCGGGGCTCGAGGGCGGGCTGCTGGTGCTGGAGGGCGATGCCGGCGATTTCGCGGGGCGGTCGATGACCGGCGGGCGGCTGGAACTGCGCGGCAGCGTGGGGCGGCTCGCGGCGTCCGGGCTGCGGGGCGGCACGGTCGAGATCGCGCGCGACGCCGGTGCTCTGCTGGCGGGGCCGGAGCCAGGGGAGCGCACGGGCATGGATGGCGGCGTGGTTCTGCTGCGCGGCAGCGCCGGGGCGCAGGCGTGCGACCGGATGCGGCGTGGCCTGGTCGTGGTCGAGGGCGACGTGGCGGAGCACGCCGGCGGCCGCATGGTGGCCGGGACGCTCGTGGTGTGCGGGCAGGCCGGTGCCTCGCCCGGCATGCTGCTGCGGCGCGGGACGGTGGTTCTGGGCCATGCGACGCCGACACCGGACGGTTTCCTGCCGAGCGGGCGCACCCCGGGCGTGTTCCAGCGGCTGCTGGCGGCCTCGCTGCGTCCGCTCAGTCCTGCGGCGGCCGATGCGGCGGCGCGTGCCGGGCTGCGTCTGCTCGGCGACCAGGCGGCGCTCGGCAAGGGCGAGATGCTGCTGCCGGAATAGCCGCCGCTTGGAATTGCCCGGTGCGGGGCCATACAATTCTTCGGGAGGGCCGGCGATGAACATGGTGGACCTGATCGTCATGGTGTGTGCGCTTGCGGGTGGGACCTGCCAGGAGAAACACATGCTGTTCGAGTCGCACGGCTCGCTGGCCCAGTGCATGGTCGAGGCCCAGCCGTATCTCGCGCAGTGGATCGGCGACCATCCCGACGTGCAGGTGAAAACCTGGCGCTGCGCCTGGCCCGACAGCGAGCCGGACAAGAGCTGACGCGCCGGGCAGCGTCTCGCCGACCGGCGCGTTGACAAGGAAGTCGGGCGGTCGGGACACTGTTGCGGCTTGACTGATGTCTGCATCAACGATGCATGGCTTTCTACGAAACACAGGCCGAAAGGCCGAGGGGAGGTTTTCTTGAAGCGCTTCATCATGACGGGCACGGCTGTCGCAGCACTTGCCACGCTCTCGTTCACTGCGGTGTCGGCTCGCGCGGACGATCCGGCGCCGGCTGCCGCTGCGGCGACGCCGGCTTCGGACTCGGTCGGCGACGCGGCCGCCGGCGAGAAGACCTTTGCGGTGTGCAAGGCATGCCACCAGATCGGCCCGAACGCGCACAACGCCGTCGGGCCTGTGCTCAGCGGCGTGGTCGGGCGCCCGGCCGGGACCTACCCGGGCTACAGCTACTCCGAGGCCAACAAGAACTCCGGCCTGACCTGGGATGTCGCCACTCTGCAGAAGTATCTGGCGGGGCCGCAGAAGCTCGTGCCGGGCACGAAGATGATCTATCCCGGTTTCCCCAACAATCCCGAGAAGTCCAACAACGTCATCGCGTACCTGAGCCAGTTCAACGAGGACGGCTCCAAGAAGTAGTCTGCCGGCTCGCTGCCCCTGGTGCGGGGCAGCGATGCCCGGGGGGGATCAGCCTGACCGCATGCCCAGCGCCATGCGCACCAGATCCGCGGTGCGTGCCACACCCAGCTTGGTCTTGAGCTGGGTGCTGGCGTTGGCGATAGTCTTGTAGCCGACCCCGAGTGCCTCCGCGATGCCGCCCAGACTTCGGCCCTCGCCGAGCAGGCGCAGGATCTCGAGTTCGCGTTCGCTGAGCTGGCCGATCGGGTCGCCGGCGCCGACGGACAGCAGGGCCATCTCCTGGGCGATGTCGTGCTGGATGTGTCGCTGCCCGTCGCTCACCTTGCGCACCGCCAGCAGCACCTCGTCGGCCGAGGCGTTCTTGCTCAGGAAGCCGCGTGCGCCCGCCTCCATCGCGCGGGCGGCATACAGCGGCTCCGCGTGCATGCTCAGCACCAGCACGCGCAGGCCGCCGTGCTCGCCGACCAGGCGGCGCAGCAGCTCCAGGCCGCTGATCCCGGGAAGGTTCAGGTCGAGCACGACCAGGCGCGGGCGCTCGAGGCGCGCCAGCACCAGGGCCTCCTCGCCGGTCGCGGCCTCGCGGATCGGGGTGTCGTCGAGCGTGGTCAGCAGGCGGCGCAGCCCGGCCCGCACGATGGCGTGGTCGTCCACGAGGAGGATGCTCACCGTGGCGTATCCGACGGCGACGGCACCGTCATGGTCCGTCCGCCGGCAGCAGCGCCCTGGTCGCGACTTGGTCCGCCGTGGCGAGGCCGGGGTCCGGTGCCGCGTTGCGGGCGTCGGATGACAGGGTGTCGGGGATCAGCACTGCGACCAGCCAGCCGCCGTCCGGCGTTGGCCCGGCCGCAAGGGTGCCCGACAGCGCAGCCACGCGCTCGCGCATCCCGGCAAGTCCCCGCCCCTGTGTCGTGCCGACGGCGGGCGGGGACGCGCCGGCGCTGTTGCCGATGCGGGCGATGATCGCCCTGGCGGGGTCGCGTGCGAGCGCGATCTCGACCCGGGCGGGCCGTGCATGACGGACGGCGTTGCTCAGGCCCTCCTGGATCACGCGATACAACGCCTCCTCCACCGCCTCGGCGGGCCGCGGGTCGAGTCCGATCGACACCGTGATCGACAGCGCGGGGTCGCGTGCCCGCCAGAAGGCCGCCAGCTCGCCGACGGCGACCGCAAGCCCGAACTCGGCGGCGCGCAGCGGGCGCAGCCGGCCGAGGATGTCGCGCACGTGGCGCTGCACGTGGCCGATCGAGTCCTGGATCAGCCGGACCTCGCCGGCGATCACCGGCGCTGTCCCAGCGGGGATCTCGGCGGCATGCGGCCCGGGTGTCGCCGCCTGCCCGTCCGGCGCGGCCTCGCCCAGCAGGCGCAGGATCGTCGCCGCGGTCATGGTCACCGCGAACAGCGCCGGGCCGACCTCGTCGTGCAGGTCGCGGGCGAGGTCGGCGCGCTCCTCCTCCTGCAGGCTGGCCAGCTGTTCGGCGAGGCGTCGGTTGCGCGCGTCCACGTCGTCCAGGCGGCCCGACATGCGGTTGAAGCCGCGCGCCAGCCCGGCCAGCTCCGGCGGCCCGCGCGCGGGGACGCGGACGTCGCGGTCGCCCGCCTCGATGCGCCCAAGCCCGTCCGCGACGTCGGCGAGCGGGCGCAGCGCGCCGCGTAGGGTCAGGTGCACCAGCAGCACGGCGGGCCCGCAGAGCGCCGCGAACCCCAGCAGCTCGCCGCGCAGGCTGCCCCAGACCTCCAGCAGCTCGTTGCCCGGGTCCGCACGCAGCAGCACCGTGCCCGCGCCCAGCCGCACCAGCACCGGAGGCGGCCCGCGTCCCACCAGCGACGCGAACCAGCCCGGCACCGGGTCGCCGCCGCTCGCCAGGGTCGAGGCGCGCAGCACCTCGCCGTCCGGGCCGAGCAGCACCGCCTGCACGTGGCGGTCGCCGTTGAACTCCGCCACCAGCCGCGCCAGCCGGGCCGGCTCGTCGCGTGCCGAGGCGTCGCCGCGCACCGTCTGCGCCGCCACCAGGAGTGCTGCGCCCAGCTCGGTGCGCAGGCGCTGCGCCGCCTGCCAGGCGGCCAGGCCGGTCGCGACCCCGAGACCGAGGCCGAGCAGCAGCACGATCATCACGGTGAGCCGGGCACGCAGGGACATCGCGCTGTTCTACCGGGTGGGCGAGTGGTGTCCATCGGAAGGAGGCGAGGCAGGCAGGCCCGGGGTTCTGCCGGTCGTGTCTCAACTTGAGTCCGGGAAGAAAGGCCAGGAGCTCTGCCCCTGGACCCCGCCTAAAGCCAAGCTTGTGGAAACCTGAACTTAAGTGAGGCCGGTCCAGGGGCGGCTCGCCCCTGGCGGGTCCAGGGCAGAGCCCTGGCCTTTCAAACTGAGACATCACCGCTCTGCCCCCAGGCTTGAAAGCGGGGGCCCGCCAAAGGCTCGCGTCTGGAAACCTCTTGCTGGGGATGGAGGCCAGGACGCGACTCTCGAATGCGGGGTGCGGCTTTCAGGTCGGGGCAGGGCCCTGGCCGTTGCTGGCCCCTTTCGCCGCGTCGCGCCGCATGGGACGCTCGCCGTGTTGATGCAACGAGGGTGGAATGCCGACCGCGCTGCTGCCGGACGAACTGGTCTTTCTCGGGATGTGCGACCTGTCGGGCCATGTGCGCGGCAAGGGCATGCTGCTGGCCGACCTGGCTTCGCGCGCCGCGCGCGGCGTCGGCATCGTGCCGTCGGCGATCATGATGTCCGCGTTCGGGCCGATCCTCGAGACGCCCTATGGCACGCGGGGCGACCTGGCGCTGGTGCCCGACCTCGGCACGCTGGTCGACGTCGCGTTCGCCGAGGACGAGGGCGAGCGCTTCTGCCTCGGCGACGTCGTGACGACGGACGGGGCGCCCTGGGCGTGCTGCCCGCGCGGCTTCCTCCACCGCGCGATCGCGGCGCTGCGGGCGGAGACCGGGCTGGGCGTGCTGGCCGCCTTCGAGCAGGAGTTCACCTATGCCGGCGTGCCTGACCGGCCGGCGTCCTACCGCCTGCGCAGCGTGCGCGAGGCGGGGCGGTTCGGCGGGCTGCTGCTCGCGGCGCTGAACCAGGCGGGGGTGACGCCGGAGGGGTTCATGGCCGAGTACGGGCCACGGCAGTTCGAGGTGACGGTGCGCCCGCGCATGGCGCTGCGCGCGGCCGACGAGGCGGTGATCACCCGCGAGCTGATCCGCGCGGTCGCGGCGCGCTGCGTGCGGCCCGGGGACGTGGGCGGGGCCGACCCGCAGGGGGACGGCGGGCACGGGACGCTTCCGCCTGGAGGCGCGCGGACCGCCGCCGCGAGCCTCGCGCCCATGCCGACGCCGGACGGGATCGGCAACGGCACGCACATCCATCTCAGCCTGGTCGACGCGAACGGGCTGCCCGCGCTGTGCGACGACGCGGGGGCGCGGCTCTCGACCGTGGGGCGGCACTTCGTGGCCGGTCTGCTGCACCACATGCCGGCGCTGTGCGCGCTGTCCGCGCCGTCCGTGGCGTCGTACTACCGGCTGCGGCCAGGGCGCTGGGCACCGAGCGTCGCCGACCTCGGGCTGCACGACCGGGGCGGCGCGGTGCGCATCTGCCCGGTGTTCTCGGGCGGCTCGGACCCGGCGCCGCTGCAGTTCAACGTGGAGTTCCGGGTCGGCGACGCCACGGCCAGCCCGTACATCGCGCTCGGTGCGCTGATCTGGGCCGGGCTGGACGGCATGCGGCGCACGCTGGAGGTGCCGGACGCGGCGGGCGCGCTGCCGGACTCGCTGCCGGCGGCGCTTGCGGCGCTGGCGGCCGATGCGGGCGCGCAGGACTGGATGGGCGGGGAGCTGATGACGGCCTACCAGATGCTGAAAGCCTCGGAGCAGGCGGCGCTTGCCGGGCTCGACGACGCGGAGATCTGCGGGCGGTACGCCGATGCCTACTGAGCCGCTGCTGGCCGCGCACGAGCCGCCGCCGGTCGAGGTGCTGCGCCCGGACGGCGGCTCCGACCTCGTGTTCACGGCCGACCATGCGGGGCGGCGCCTGCCGGAGGCGCTCGGACGCCTCGGGGTGCCGGAGGACGAGCTGGGGCGCCACATCGCGTGGGACATCGGCATCGCGGGCGTGGCGACGCGGCTGTCGGAGGCCCTCGACGCGGCGCTGGTGATGCAGCGCTACTCGCGGCTTGCGATCGACTGCAACCGCGATCCGGGCGTGCCCAGCTCGATGCCGGAGATCAGCGAGGCGACGCCGATCCCGGGCAACGAGGGACTCGACGACGCCCAGCGCCGGCGGCGGGTCGACGCGCTGTTCACGCCGTACCACGACGCGATCGCCGGCCTGCTCGACCGGCGCGAGGCGGCCGGGCGGCGCAGCGTGATGGTCGCGCTGCACAGCTTCACGCCGGTCTATCTCGGCGAGCGTCGGCCGATGCATGCGGCGGTGCTCTACAACCGCGACGCCCGCCTGTCGCTGGCGCTGCGCGACCTCCTGGAGGCGGAGGGCGGCCTCGTGGTCGCGGAGAACGAGCCGTACCGCGTCAGCGACCTGACCGACTACACGGTGCCGGTGCATGCGGAGCGGCGTGCGCTGCTGCACGTGGAGATCGAGATCCGCCAGGACCTGATCGCCGATGCAGCGGGCGAGGCGGAGTGGGCGACCCGGCTGGCGTTGCTGCTTCCGGCGGCGGTCGAGGCTGCGATTGCGCGCGACAGCGGGCAGCCAAGCAAGGAAGGTTGAGGCTCTGCCTCAAACTCCGCCAAAGGCAAGCCTTTGGAAACCGTTTGTCGAAGAGATGCTGTCGGGACCGGGGCTCTGGTGTGGCAGGCCATGGGTTGGCCGTTCTGAGGTTTTCGGGGCCGGGTGGTGCTATCCGGACCTTGGCCGTGCGCAGGCTCGTGGCGGCGGGCAAGAGAAAGGGCCGGGTGTTGCCACCCGGCCCTGGCCGTTGCGCCGCGAAGCGTAGGGTTTGGACCCTACTTGATGGCGCCGTTCAGGCCCATCGGGAAGAAGCTGTTGGCCGACGGGGTGGCGCCGAGATAGACGATGTCGAGCACCTGCGTCGTGGTGCGCGTGAAGACGAGCGAGTTGGCGTCGGTCGGCGTGATGTTGAGGGTGCCGCCCACCAGGATGCCCTGGTCATCGGGCACGGTGGTCGGCTGCGAGGCGGCGGCACGGAGCGCGGAGATGCCGGCGGTGGCGGCATACTGGCCGGCGGCCGCGAGGCGGGTGCGGATCTGGCCGGCGTGGTAGGCCTCGACCGCGAGGATCTGCGCCGCTGCCGTCAGGTAGGCAGGGTTGGTGATCAGCGCGGCGGCGCCGGCGTAGGCGGTCACGCCGACGTCCTCGAAGATGTAGGCGCCGAGGAGGAAGCTGGCCTCGTCGGCGAACGGGTTGAAGGTCTGCGTCGAGCTGATCAGGCCGGCCGCCTGCGCCGCAGCGGTGAAGCTGGTGGTCAGGTTGATGGCGGGGCGGTCGACCGGGGTGCTGCCGGCGGCGGTGATCGCCGCGCGGAGGAAGTTGACGTGGTTCAGCTCGTCGCCGGCGATCTCGGCGGCGTACTGGGCGCCTGCGGTCGTGGTGAACGGGACGGCAGTGCCGCCGGTGACCGCGCCCGGGTTGGCGCCGATCGACGAGGCTGGCAGGCCGGTGCCGCTCAGGCCGCGCAGGTAGAACTCGGCCTCAAGGTACTCGAGGTTGAGCGCGAAGTTCAGGACCTCAAGGTCGATGTTCGTCGCCGGTACGGCGGCAGCCTTCTTCGACGTGAGGCCAGTCATCGCCAGTGCGCCGAGAGCCGCAGCGCTGAAGCCGCCGGTCCTCAGCACGCCGCGACGCTTCAGACCGAGCTTGGCGATCGTGAGCCCGTTGAGATCCATGGATGTAGCCTCCCCAGCGATTCGCATGCAGGGACACGCGCCCGCTGGGGCGGCATCACCGTCGCGACGACCACATCGGCCGCGGACGGATTACGGTGTAGCCTCACCCACGGATGCATACACGTTTCGTTGATGAAGGGCGAGGCGACCCCGCACGGTTCGCACGGAGTCTGGCGTGCCGGCGGGACGCGAGTCGAACAGGGCGTGGGCGGCGCCGGTCACCATGGTCTGGTAGTCGCGTCCGAGCATGGGCGTATGCGAGTGGTAGAAGCCGACGGCGGTCATCAGGTCGCCGCGCGCCTCGTGGAGGTAGGTGCGCATCACCGCGCCCGAGGCCGCGATGTTGAAGCAGGGGTCGGCGATCAGGCGGGCGCGCACGTCGGGCGGCGCCATGCGGGTCACGCGGGCGATCGGCCCCACCCAGAGCGTGTTGATCTGCATGACGCCGAGGTCCTCGGTGCCGTTGGCATTGCGGTGCACGGAGCCGGGCACGCCGCCCTCGACGACGTGGATCGACGGCAGCACGCGCGGCGGCAACGCGTAGAAGGCCGCCGTGGCGGCCATGCAGGCCAGGAACGGCACCGGCATCGTCTCGCCTCCCTGCGGCGGCTCGGGGCGTGGATGCCCTGCCCTGCCCTGTGCGGCCGCGGTCCGGGGCCGCCGCACTGTCGGCCGGGCTCGCGGCGGTGGGCAAGCGCGATCAGGATGGCACACGCAGTTGGCGCGACGGCGTGGCCGGTGTGCCGCAACGGCGCGGGGAGATGCGGGCAGGCTCGGGGACGTCTCGCGCGGCAGGGCAGGGGCGTCCTGCCAACCGAGACGTTTCGCGGCTGTTTTCGTGGCGGCGTCCCGCGTGGCAGGACGCGGTGGGGCGCCGGGCCGGCTTCGGTATGTCCTGCGCGGCGGGACGCCGTGGGGTGCCGGCGCGAGGCGCATGCGCGGTGTGCTGGCGGCGGCCTGGCGGGCACGTGGGCGGCGTGCGGACTGGACGCGATGTCATGGGCGCGCGGCTTGGCCGTCCCGGTTCCGGCCCCTAGATTGCGGCTCATGGAAAAGCGCACGCACCACCGTCCGGACGAGGCGGGCTTCACCCTGCTCGAGGTTCTCGTCGTCATCGCGATCCTGGGCCTGCTCATCGGCCTGGTGGCGCCCAACGTCCTGCAGAGACTCGGGGGGGCGCGCGTCAACGTGGCCCAGCAGCAGATCACCGGCGGGATCGGGGCCGATCTCGACATCTACAAGCTCGATGTCGGCGCCTACCCGACCACGGAGCAGGGCCTGGAGGCGCTGGTCGAGAAGCCGTCGGACGTGGTCGGCTGGAGCGGGCCCTACATCAAGGGCGGCAAGGTGCCGCTCGACCCGTGGAACCACGCCTACAGCTACCGCGAGCCTTCGACGCGGGGCGGGCACGACTACGACCTGTGCTCGAACGGGCCGTCGGCCGGGGGGGCGGGCGAGCCCGGGCAGGGCGCGATCTGCAACCCCTAGGGCCCG
Organism: uncultured Acetobacteraceae bacterium; assembly: GCA_964236585.1. Classification (GTDB taxonomy): domain Bacteria; phylum Pseudomonadota; class Alphaproteobacteria; order Acetobacterales; family Acetobacteraceae; genus CAXSEF01. The sequence goes on along the minus strand of CAXSFE010000005.1, from coordinate 17,209 downwards.
ACCCCGCCTCCGAAGCCGTTTCGACATCCCAGGCGGGGCGTCGGGATTTTCGACCCGCGCGCGCGGACCCGGCCGGAAAAGCCGGATCTGCCTTCCTTCGCAATGCCGGTCCAGGGGCGGCTCGCCCCTGGCGGAGTTTGAGGCAGAGCCTCAACCTTGCCTGCCTGGCTCGGCGGTCTAGCCCTGTCCCCAGTCGAGCACCCGCCACGGCGTCGGGCCGCTGCCGCCGACCTGGACCACGGCGCGTCGCGAGAAGACCGCGCCGCTGGCCATGTGGACGGTCGCGGTGACCTCGACCACGCTGACGTCGGGCACCGCGTCGGAGACGCCGCCGCCGCCGAGCGCGCGGATCGCCTGCGCCACGACCGGGTCGGCGAGGACGAGGCGGGGCTCGCCGACGGCGAAGACGGAGAGATGCGGGCGCAGGCGGGCGAACAGCGCGGGCGTCATGCCGCGCACCAGGGCGACGTCGTCGACGCTGCCGAACGGCGTGCCGGCGGGCGCCATCGCAAGGCCTGCGGCACGGTAGGCGGCGGCGGCCGTGGGCTGGCCGGGCATCGCTGGCGGGGTGTGCCAGTCCACGATCGCCTGCGCGAGGAGGCCGGCGTCGTGCGGGTCGGTGCCGAGCGCCACGATCACGGCCGCGAGCAGGTCGGCCTGCACGGTGTTGGGGTTCACCTTGCCGCCCTGGTCGCGCAGGAGGATCGCGGCGCGGCCGCGGACCACGGGCAGGGCGCGCTCGGTGGCGTCGGGGAGCCAGCGGGCGCCGGAGCCGTCGAGCATATGGAACATCGCGGCCTGCACGGCGCCGTCCGCGGCCAGCTCGGCGGCGGCGTCGCGGCGCAGGTTGGCGGCGATCTGCGCCTCGCCGCGGCCGGCGGAGGTGAGCTGCGTCACCAGGAGCGTGAGGAGGACCACGGTCCAGAGGACGATGAGGAGGGCGAAGCCGCGCTCGCGAAGGCAAGGAAGGTCGGGCTCTGCCCGAACCCGCAAAGGGTCCGAGGACCCTTTGATCCCTTGACTTAAGGAAAGCCATCCAAGGGGCTTCCCTTGGCGGAGTCCAGAGGCAGAGCCTCTGGCCTTGCCTTGCATCACCGGTCGATGCCGATGCGGCTCCGCGTCGGCGACAGCGGGTCGGCGGAGCCGCCGGGCGGCAGGTAGCGCAGGGTCTCGGGCACGGCGGCGGCGCCGCGCAGGCCCTCGCGCAGGTCCTCGGTGAGCGCGCGGGCGTCGCGGCCGTCGTGGATGACGTGGGGCGTGATCAGCACCAGCAGCTCGGTGCGGGCGCGGGTGTTGGACTGGGTGCCGGCGAGCAGGCTGAGGATCGGGATGTCCTTGAGGAACGGGATGCCGCCGTTGGAGCGGGTGTCGCTGTCCTGGATCAGGCCGGCGAGGCCGATGGTGTCGCCGTCCTGGACGACGACGCGGCTCTCGACGGCGCGCTCCTGGAAGGTGGGCGTGTTGACGCTGGCGGTGGTGTTGGTGGTGGCGGCGACGACGGAGCTGACCTCCTGGCTGATGTCGAGCGTGACCAGGCCGCCGCTGTTCACCCGGGGCGTGACCTGGAGGATGACGCCGGTCTCTCGGTAGTCGTAGGAGTTCACGACGCTGGCGGTGTTGGTCAGCGTGCTCTGCTGCTGGCCGGTGAGGTAGGGGACCAGGTTGCCAACCTGCAGGCGGGCGGGCTGGTTGTCGACGACGGTCAGCTCGGGCGAGGACAGCACGCGGACCTTGGAGACCGACTGCAGGGCGGCGAGCGCCACGCTCTGCCCGCCCGGGCCGCTGATCAGGAAGCCGCCGGCGCCGACCGTGGCGGAGGCGCTGCCGGGGAGCGCCAGGGCGCTGGTGCCGGTCTGGCTCAGCAGGGCGTTGATGCCGCGGCCGCCGAAGGCGAACTGGGTGCCGTACTGCAGGGCGTCGTTGAGGTCGACCTCGGCGATGGTGGCGTCGATGCGCACCTGCAGCGGCAGGATGTCGATCTTGCGCAGCATCGCCTCGATGGTGTCGGTCTCGGCCGGGGTGCCGTAGGCGAGGACGGCGTTGTTCTGCGCGTTGGGGATGATGCGCATGGCGTCGGGGCGCTGGTCGCCGGTGCCGCCGGCGGACGAGGGGGAGCTGGTGTCGAGGCCGCCGAGCAGAGGGTTGGAGGCCGCCTGCTGGCCGCCGGTGCCGCCGGAGCTGCTGCCGAGGCCGCCCGAGGAGCTGCCGCCCAGGCCGCCGGAGCTGCTGCTGCCCAGGCCGTTGGAGCCGCCGCCGCCGCCGAGGCCGGCAGCACCGCCGATCTGCGAGCCGGAGTTGGAGCCGGAGCCGCTGCCGCCGGTGGAGCTGTTGCCGGAGCGCTGGCCGGAGCCCTGCTGCGGCGGCTGGGCGGTGACGTTGTTGGGGGTGAACGCCTGCTGCAGGACGTAGGCGATGTCGTTGGAGCGGCTGTTCTGCAGGTAGTAGACGTGCCAGGAGCGCACGGTGCGGCGGCGGGTCCTCTCCACCAGGGCGTAGACGCGGCGCACGTCCTCAATCACGCGCTCGCTGCCGCCCACGGCGAGGACCGCGTCGATGCGGGCCATCGGCACGATGCGCACGCCGGAGGCGCCGGCCGCACCCGCGGCACCGGCCGCGGCGCCGGACCTGAAGGCGGCGGTGAGTGCGGTCGCAAAATCCTGGGCGTCGCCGGAGGTGACGGGGAGCAGGGCGTAGGACTGGCCGGCGAGCACGTCGACGTCGAAGGCGCGGGCGAGGCCGACCAGGCTGTCGCGCGAGTTCGGGTCGCCGCTGATCACCAGGGCGCGGCCGTCGGGGCTGGCGATCACCTTGGCGCCGTTCTGCGCGTAGGGCTGCAGCACCTTGGCCAGCTCGTCGCCGGCGGCGTAGCGCAGCGGCACGACGGTGCCGCCCGAGAGGCCCGCGGAGCCGAGGCCGCCGGCGCCGGCGGCGGCGGGGAGCACGCGGTAGAGCCCGCCGGACTGCACCAGGGTCGCGCCGTTCTGCGACAGCAGGGCCTGCATGGTCGGGATCAGCTGGGAGCGCGACAGGGGGGTGGCGGTGCGCAGGGTCGCGGTGCCGTGCACGGAGGGGTCGATCGTGTAGTTGGCGTGCAGCATCGTGCCGAGGATCTGCGCCACGACCTCGCGGATGTCGGTGTCGGCGAAGTCGAGGTTGATGTCGCCGCCGCCGGAGCGTCCGGCGCCGCCTGCGTCCGCGCCGTCCGTGCCTGCGCCCTGGGCGGCGTTGCGGCCGATGCTGATCTCGCTGGGGGTGGTCTGGTCGAGGCGGCCGACCGGGCCGTCGATGCGCGGGGCGACGACGGCGCCGCCGGTGGTGGCCACGGCCAGCGGGCGCAGCGGCGCCTCGACGTCGTGGGTGCGCGGGTCGAGGCCGCAGCCGGCCAGGGCGCACAGCAGGGTGGCGGTGGTGGCCAGCAGCGCCGCGGCGCGCGGCGAGGGGGCGGCGGTGGACGCACGGCGGCGCGGCGGTGACCGGACGGGCGGCGTCGCCGGAGGAAGCGACGTCAGGGGCGACGGGGATGTCGGGTGGGTCACTGGCGGCTCTCCGGGGGTGGCTGCGCCGGGATCGGGCCGAGCAGGTTGGGCGGGGCGGCGGGGACCGCGAAGCTGGTGGTGAAGCCCGGCGCCGTGGCGAGGCCGGTCAGTCCGGGCGGGCGGCCCGGCAGCGCGCCCGCGCCGAAGGAGAAGGGCGTGGACGGCGGGGGCGGCGTGGTGGTGGCCGACGAGGCCGCGAAGCTCGGGTGCATCACCTGCTCCTTGCCGTGGCTGAGCACGGTGACGGCGCCGGGCGCGATGGAGCGGACCGTGAGCGGGCCCAGGGCCGCGCCCTCGCCCAGCACCGAGGGCTTGCCGCCGTCGGCGGGCGCGAAGATCGCGACGCGGCGGTCCGGGCTGATCATGATGCCGGCCAGACGCGCCTCGCCGTCGGCGACCGGGCCGGCCTGGGTCGCGGCGACGGGGCGGCGGTCCTGCTCGAACAGCGGGCGGGCCAGGATCGCCGCGGCCAGGGCCTGGGTGCGCTCCGGCGAGGCGGCGTCGCCGATGGCCGGCGCGGGTGCCGGCCCCTGGGCCGCGCGGGCGTCCGGGGCGGGGGGGCCGGCGGGCGTGGTGTCGCGCAGCTCCAGGGCCAGGGCGGCGGTCAGCATCGCAGCGAGCAGGCCGAGCAGCAGCAGCGGGCGCCTCATGGCGCCTCAGCGGCGGGGGCGTCCGCGGCGGGGGAGTCGGCGGCGGGGGAACCGGCGTCCTCCTGGCGCCCCGCAGGCGCGGCGCGGCCGGCCGCGCCCTGGCCGGGCACGGCGGCGTCGCGGGCGCGGAAGGCCAGGACGGTGAGGGTTGCGTCCATCGGCAGCACCGCGGAACGCAGGCCGAGCGGCGGCGCCTGGATCTGCAGGTCGTCGACCAGCATCCTCGGGGTCGCGTCGGCGACCGCGGCCAGCAGGTGCACCAGGGTCTGGTACGGCGCGCTCAGCGACACGCGCAGGCTGATGCGGCGGTAGGCGCCGGCGGGCTCGGCGGGCAGGGTTTCGGCGCTGGTCAGCGGCGAGCCGGCCTCGACCGCCATCGCCTGCACCTGCTCCTGCAGCTCGGCGCCGGCAACGGCGTCGCTGGCGCCCTCCAGCAGGGTCTGCGGCGCGGGGCCGGCGGCGAGCGTGGCGGCCCTGCGCCGCAACGCGGGCAGGGAGGCAGCGAGCGCCTCCATGCGGCCCGCGAGCACGGCCTGGCGCTCCAGCGAGGCGGCGCGCGACGCGTGCCAGCCGGCGAGCGGCAGGACGATGCCGAACCACAGCACCAGCAGGGCGACGGCGGCGATCGCCACCGCGAGCACCTGGCCGCGCCGGCCGGACGGCAGCGCAAGCTCGGCCATCAGGCGGGGCCCCTGCCCCGTCCGGCGGCGTCGGCAGGCAAGGTCGGGGCTCCGCCCCAAACCCCGCCAGGAGCGAAGCCGCCCCTGGACCCGGCCTTGATTGAGGCATGGGTTCCAGGGGGCCTGCCTTTGGCGGGGTCTCCTCTTTCGGGCAGGGAGGGCAGAGCCCCTGGCCTTGCCTGGTCCCGGGCGGTCACGGGGCCAGCTCGGCGCGGATGGAGAACAGGTCGGCGTGGCCGGTGTCGCTGCGGGTCACCGGGGCGAGGAACGCGGGCTCGCGCAGGCCGGGGGCGGCGGACAGCAGGCCGATCAGGCGGGCGGCGGCGGCGGAGCGGCCGTTCATCACCATGCGACGCTGCCGCAGCGTCAGGTCGGTGAGGTAGGTGTCGTCGGGCAGCACCGCGGTGGCGGCGGACAGGGCCGCCAGCGCGTCGCCCACCCGGGCGCGCTCGGCGCTCAGCACGTCGCGGCCGGCGGCCTCGCGGGTGACGCGCGCGCGCAGCGCCTCGGCGGCGGCGACCTCGGGGGCGAGCGCCGCGATGCGCCGGTTCTGGGCGCGCGCGGCGAGGCTCTGGCCGGCGAACGGCGTCACCACCAGGCCCGCGACCAGCAGCGCGCACAGCGCAGAGGCCAGCACCAGGCGGAGCTGCGCGCCGCGGTCGGCGCGGCGGTGCGACAGGGCGATGCGGCGCACCCCGTCGGGCAGGGCGAACTCCAGCGTCGCCGGGCGCACGCCGAGGCGCGCGAGCGTGTCGAGCAGCGGGCGCACGGCGGCCTGCGGCACCAGCGACACCCGCAGGTGCAGGCGGGCGCGGGCGCGGTCGCGGGCGCGCACGGTCCAGGTCCAGAACACCTCGGCGGCCTCGAACGGGGTCAGGCGGTCCATCTCGAACTGCAGCACCTGCTCCGGGTCGCGCTCGGCGGCGAGCGGCAGCGCCACGTCGCGCTCCAGGAGCATCGAGGCCGGCAGCGCCAGGACGGCGCCCTCCAGGCGCACGCCGCGGCGGCCGAGGGCGGCGACCGCCTGCGCGGTGCCGGCGGCGTCGAGCGCGTAGCGGCCGAGGCTGGCGAGGCGGCCGGCGCGGCGGGTGGACAGCTCGGCGTGGGCGCCCGCGGCGTCGGTGCCGATCACCAGCGCGTCGGCCTCGCGCGGGTCGGCGCGGCGCAGGCGCTCCGGCACCAGGGTCGCGAGCTGGCGCAGCCACCAGCCGAGGAACTCTCGAAACATTGATCGACGGGCCCCCTCGCGAACCGCGCACCGTCTAGCGGCTTTCATCCCGGCTGCAAACAAGGGCCGTGCAACGAAGCAAGGCCGGGCGCTGCCAGGACCCGCAAAGGGCCGGGAGCTTCTGGTGATGTCTCAGGAGGAAAGGCCAGGGCTCTGCCCTGGACCCGCCAGGGGCGAGCCGCCCCTGGACCGGCTTTACTTAAGAACTGGATTCCAAAGGCTCGGCCTTTGGCGGGGTCCAGGAGCAGAGCCCCTGGCCTTTCTTCCCGAGGTCGAGGCGAGACGCGAACGGGCCCTTTGATCCCTGGACTTGAGTTCTGGGTCTGTGGAGGCGCCGCCTACTGGTCGGGTCGCTGGCGCTGGGGGGCGGCGACCAGGTCGGGCCAGGACCGGCGGTCGCCCTTGGGGAAGCCGACGTGGATGCGGACCAGGAGCGGCAGCTCGGTGCCGCGCCAGGACGCCTGCCAGCCCTGCTGGGCGGACAGGAAGCCGAACGTCACCCGGTCCACCCCGGAAAGCAGCGCCTCCTCGGCGACGGGCGGCGGGGGGGCGAGGCGCTGGCCGCCGGCGTGGGGGCGCCAGCGGAGCACCAGGCGGTGGCGGGCGTCGGCCTCCAGCGCGGCGTCGACCCGGAGCGCCGGCTGCCCGGCCGGTCCCTGGCCGGGCAGCAGGGTGGCGGCCAGCGGCAGCTCGGTGACGAACTCCAGGCGGGACGCGGTGCCGGTCATCTCCGGGGGCGTGGTGAAGGTGCCGGGGTCCATGTGCTCGACCAGGCGGCGGAGCGCGCGCTCGACGGCGTCCTCGTCGCCGCGGACGCCGACGATGCGGGCCTGGGCGGCGACGGCGCCGACGCCGAAGCGCACGCCCTGGGTCAGGGTGCCGATCAGCAGGCCGAGCACGACCAGCGCCACGAGCACCTCGAGCAGGGAGAAGCCGCGCTCGGCGGGGCGGGAGGTCACGGGGCGGGAGGTCACGGGGCGGCGGGGGGCACGAGGCCGAGGCGCTGGGTGGCGAGGGCGACCTGGCGCTCGCCGCCGTCGCTGCGCCAGGAGACGGTCACGGCGATGTCGTAGAGGCCGATGCGGGTCGCGGCCTGGCCAGCGACCTGGCCGAGGGTGTCGTCGTGCGCGGGGGTCACGGTGCCGGCCTGGGTGATGCGCAGGTGGAAGCGGTAGCCGCCGCCGTCGTCGCCGCTCGTGTCCAGCGGCTGGGGGGCGATGATCGCGGCGATGCGCGAGCGGGCGCGCGACAGGGCGTCGCCGTAGCCGTCGGCGATCTTCGCGGTGCGCAGGCCGGCAAGGCCGCCGGCAAACAGGACGCCCAGCGCGAGGGCGGCGATGACGAAGGCGACCATCACCTCGAACAGGGTGAAGCCGGCGTCGGGGGCGGGGCGGCTCGGGCGCGCGGGGGCCATGCGCGGGCTACCGGACCTCCGAGACGCCGACGCGGCCGGTCAGCCAGTCCACGCTCACGCGCATGCGTCGGCCGCCGTCGGCCAGCTCGATCCGGCCGCCGGAGGAGCTTCCGTCGGGGGCGAAGCTGATCGCGCCGGCGCGGCGCACGGGGGCGAGGCCGGGGGCGTCGGGCTGGGCGCCCGACTGGGCATCCGTCTGGTCCGGAGGATGGGCGCCGGCGATCTGGCCGACGGAGAGCATGGACAGGGCGGTGCCCTCGGGGACGCGGTGGGGGGCCGCCGAGCCGACGCGCCAGCTCCGGGCGGGGAGGTCGAGGGTGAAGGCGACGGTGCGGTCGGTGGCGATGGCCTGGGTGCGGGCGAGGCGGAGCTGCTCGGCGATCTGGGAGGCGGCGAAGCGGGCCTCCAGCGTGCGGGAGCGCATCGGGCCGCGGGAGGCGACGATCGACAGGGCGAGGGCGAGGACGACCAGGACGACGACCATCTCGATGAGGGTGAAGCCGGAGGAAGGAAGGCCAGGGGCTCTGCCCCTGGACCCCGCCAGGGGCAGCGCCCCTGGACCGGCCTCCGAAAGATCCTTTTTGGGTGCCGGTCCAGGGCGGCTCGCCCTGGCGGGTCCAGGGCAGGGCCCTGGCCTTGCCTGCCTGCTCACTGGGCGAGGTCGTTGAGGCTCAGCATGGCCAGCAGCAGGGACGCCACGATCCCGGCGATGGCGGCGCCCATGACCACGGTGATCGCGGGGACCAGGAGGGCGACGAGGCGCTGGACGCCGACGCGGGTCTTCTCCTCGTGGATCTCGGCGGCGCGCAGCGCCATGGCGCCGAGCTGGGCGGTCTCCTCGCCGAGGCCGAGGAGGTAGATCGTGCGGACGGGGAACAGGCCGCTCTGGGCGAGGGGCTTGGCGAGGCCGGCGCCGCCCTTCGCGCTGATCGCGGCGGCGTCGACGGCGCCGACGCCGGCGAGGTTGCCGATGGTGTCGCGCACGATGCCCAGGGCGGCGATCAGGGGGACGCCGTTCAGCACCAGCGTGCCCAGCGTGCGGGTGAAGCGGGCGGCCATGACCTCGCGGGCCAGGGTGCCGACGACCGGCAGGCGCAGGAGCAGGCGGTCGGCGACGAGGCGGGCGGCGGGGCGGCGCAGGGCCTGGCGGGCGGCGAGGATCGCCAGCGCGAGGGCGAGGAGGGCGTAGAGGCCGTAGGACTGGGCGAGGGCGCCGGTCGTGATGAGGATCTGCGTGGGGCGGGGGAGTGCGACGCCGTTCTGCTCGAAGAGGGGGACGAACTGGGGGAGCACCTCGGTCAGGAGGAGGCCGATGGAGCCGATGGCGGCGACGAGGAGCAGGGCCGGGTAGATCAGGGCGGAGGTGATGGTCGAGGCGAGGCTGCGCTCGCGTTCCAGGAGCGTGCCGAGGCGGTCGAGGGTCGGGGCGAGCGTGCTGCCGGCCTCAGCGGCGCGGACCAGGCCGACGTAGAGCTTCGGGAAGCTGGCGGGGTGCTCGGAGAGGGCGGCGGCGAGGGAGGCGCCGTCGCGCACGGACTGGCGCAGGCGCTCGGCGACGGTGCGGACGCGGGCGTTCGGCGCGGTGTCGGCGAGGAAGCGGAGGGCACGGTCGAGGTCCTGGCCGGCGGCGAGCATGATGGAGAGCTCGCGGGTAAGGTCGGAGACTTCCTGCTTGCGCAGGCCGCGGCGGGCGCCGAACTCGGTGGCCATGAGGTCGGACAGGAAGCCGCCGGCGGCGGGGTCGGTGCGGACGGGGAGGCTGCCGGCCTTCTGAAGGGCGCGCACGACGGAGGCCTCGTCGGCAGCGTCCATGAGGCCGCGGGAGAGCTCGCCGGTGGGGAGGATCGCGGTGTAGCGGAAGGAAGGCATCAGCGAAGGCCAGCAAGGCTGGGCTCTGCCCAGACCCGCCAGGGGCGAGCCGCCCCTGGACCGGCGCTTTTAAGGTCCTTGCTTATGTGTGCCGGTCCAGGGCGGCTCGCCCTGGCGGGTCCAGGGCAGAGCCCTGGCCTTGCTGGGTCGCTCATCCGTCGGCGCGGATCGACCGCACGACGTCCTCGACGGTGGTGGTGCCGTCCAGAGCGGCGTCGATGCCGGCCTGGAACATGGTGACCATGCCGGAGGCCACGGCGGCGCGCTCGATCTCGGCGTGGTCGACGCGGGCGAAGATCAGGCGCTCGACCTGCTCGTCGGGCTCGAGGAACTCGGCGATGGCCAGGCGGCCGCGGTAGCCGGTGTTGCGGCAGGCGGGGCAGCCGACGGGGTGCCAGAGGGCGATGCGGGGGGGCGCGAGCTCGCCGGCGGCAGAGGCGCGCTCGGCGGCGCGGCGGTCGAGGCCGAAGCGGGCGACCAGCTCGGGGGGGGCCTCGGCGGCGCGGCGGCAGGCGGTGCAGAGGCGGCGGACGAGGCGCTGGGCGAGGATGCCGCGCAGGACGGCGGCCATCAGGTAGTCCTCCAGGCCCATGTCGCGCAGGCGGGTGATGGTGGAGGCGGCGGAGTTGGTGTGGACGGTGGAGAGGACGAGGTGGCCGGTGAGCGCGGCCTGGACGGCGATCTGGGCGGTCTCCACGTCGCGGATCTCGCCGACCATGATGACGTCGGGGTCCTGGCGCAGGATGGAGCGCAGGAGGGCGGCGAAGCTCAGGCCGATCTGCGGCTTGACCTGGATCTGGTTGATGCCGGCGAGCTGGAACTCGATCGGGTCCTCGACGGTGACGACCTTACGGCTCACGGAGTTGAGCGAGAGCAGGCCGGTGTAGAGGGTGGTGGTCTTGCCGGAGCCGGTGGGGCCGGTGACGAGGACGATGCCGTTGGGGAGCTCCAGCGACTTGCCGAGGCGGGCGATGACGGGGGCGGGCAGGCCGAGCTTGGCGTAGTCGAAGGCGACGGCGGAGCGGTCGAGCACGCGCAGCACGACGGTCTCGCCATGCAGCGAGGGAATGGTGGAGACGCGGAAGTCGATCTCCTGGCCGCGCACGGCGAGCTTGATGCGGCCGTCCTGGGGGAGGCGGCGCTCGGCGATGTCGAGGCGGGCCATGATCTTGATGCGCGAGGTGATGGCGGCGACCAGGCGAGCGGGGGGGCTGTCGGCCTCGTGCAGGGTGCCGTCGTAGCGGTAGCGGACGCGCAGGCGGTCCTCGAACGGCTCGATGTGGATGTCGCTGGCCTGGGTTTCCACGGCGCGGGAGATGATCTGGTTGACGAGGCGGATCACCGGGGCCTCGCTGGCGAGGTCGCGCAGGCGCTCGGCGTCTTCTTCCAGGGGGGCGCCGTCGGGGTCGTGGGCGTCGGTTGGTGTGTCGCCGGAGGGGTAGAGGCGGTCGAAGGCGGCCTCCAGCTCGATGGGGACGCCGACCATCAGCGCGACGGCGCGGCCGGTGGCGGCGGCGATGGCGGCGGGGGCGAAGGGGTCGAGGGGGTCGGCGGCGGCGACGTGGAGCACGCCGTCGTGCTCGCGGACGGGGAGCGCGCGGGCGGCGCGGAGGAAGCGGGGCTGCAGGCGGTCGGGGTGGAGGGGGACGGTGTCGGCGTAGTCAGCCACGGTTGCGAGGGGGAGGGCGAGGAGGGTGGCGTAGGCCTCGGCCATGCCGCGCTCGTTGACGAGGCCGAGCTGGAGCAGGACCTGGTCGAGGCGGCCGTCGCTCTCGGCGGCGACGCGGCGGCCGCGGTCGACGGTGCGGGCGTCGCACTGGCCGGAGTCGACGAGGAGCGCGGCGAGGCGCTCGATGCGCTCGGGGGCGCCGGGTCCGGCGCTCGCCGCGCCGGCCGACGCGACCTGTCCTCCATCCGCCATGTGCCGTGCCTCCCCCCGCGCGCGCGCCAAAAGGCCCGCTGCGGGCCCCGGACGGGGCCTCGGGCGGCGGGCGGCACAGCATTGCGTCGCCTGGGCAGGGCGAGGCAAGGGGAACCGTGACGCCGCAGGGCGGACCTGCGCCGGCGGGCTGCGGGCCAGGCCTGGGGCGCCGCTCGCGTTCCGGTCCTGGGGCGCGGTCCGGGCGTGCGATCCTGGGCGTGCGATCCTCGGGCGCACGATCGTGGGGCGCGACATGCCTGCGCCCTGCCCTGCCCCGCCCGGAGATTGCGCCATGGCGACCTGGCTCCTGACGCTGCTGGTGGCGCCCGTGATCGGGAGCTTCGCGGGGGTGCTGATCCGGCGGCTGCCGCTGGGACAGCCGGTCGCGGTCGCGCGCTCGGCGTGCGAGGCGTGCGGGCATGCGCTGGCGCCGCGGGAGATGGTGCCGGTGGTGAGCTTCGTCGTGCAGCGCGGGCGGTGCCGGGCGTGCGGGGCGGCGATCCCGCGGTTCCACCTGTGGGTGGAGCTGGCGGCGGTGGCGGTGGCGGGTTCGGCGGTGCTGGCGGGGGGGCTGGCGGAGGGTGTTGCGCCGGAGTGGGGGGGCGGATCCGGGGGGGACGGTGCGGGGGGCGGCGCGCTTTGGGCGACGTGCGGGCTGGGGTGGACGCTGATGACGCTGGCGTGGATCGACGCGCGGCACTTCCTGCTGCCGGACGTGCTCACGCTGCCGCTGCTGCTGGGGGGAATCGGGGCGTGCGCGGCGCTGGAGCCGTGGGCGCTGCAGGACCACCTGATCGGGGCGGTGCTGGGGTACTGCGGGCTGCGGGGGGTGGCGCTGGCGTACCGGGCGCTGCGCGGGCGCGAGGGGGTGGGTGCCGGGGACGCGAAGCTGCTGGCGGCGTGCGGGGCGTGGCTGGGGTGGGCGGCGCTGCCGGACGTGCTGCTGCTGGCGGCGCTGGCGGGGCTGGCGGCGGCGGGGGGGATGCGGCTGCGCGGGCAGGCGGTGGGGCGGGGGACGGCGGTGCCGTTCGGGCCGGCGCTGGCGGCGGCGTGCTGGGCGGTGCGGCTGTGGGGGGCGGGGTGACGTGTTTCCAGCGCACGGGCAGGAAGGAAGCAAGTTCTTTCTTGAAAGAAAGAACCAAAGAACTTTTGCTCTTTGGGTCCGGAACGCGGTCGAGGTTCGGTCTCCAACATGCAAAGTCTTTTTGCTTCTTTTTCTTCAGAAAAAGAAGATCCTTGCCTGTCTTTTCAGGGGCGGAGAGGAAGTCCTGTTCCGCCGGGCCGTGACATGCGCCAGGAAGAGCCTGCTTTCCCGTCAGCAGGCTGCGCGGATCGCGGCGATGTTGGCGGCGTAGTGGTCGGCGCCGCCGCGGAAGATCGCGGAGCCGGCGACCAGGACGTCGGCGCCGGCGGCGGTGACCAGGGGGGCGGTGTCGGGCGCGATGCCGCCGTCGACCTCGACGTGGATCGGGCGGCCTGCGGCCAGGGCGCGGACGCGGCGGACCTTGTCGGTCATGGCGGGGATGAAGGACTGGCCGCCGAAGCCGGGGTTGACGGTCATCACCAGCACGAGGTCGACGCGGTCGATGACCCACTCGATGGCCTCGACGGGGGTGGCGGGGCACAGGGCGACGCCGGCCTTCTTTCCGAGCGAGCGGATCAGGGAGAGCGAGCGATCGAGGTGGGGGCCGGCCTCGGCGTGGACGGTGATGACGTCCGAGCCGGCGTGGGCGAAGGCCTCGATGAACGGGTCGGCGGGGGCGATCATCAGGTGGGTGTCGAAGGTCGCGGTGCTGTGCGGGCGCAGGGCTGCGACGACGGGCGGGCCGAAGGTGATGTTGGGGACGAAGTGGCCGTCCATGACGTCGAGGTGGATCCAGTCGGCGCCGGCGGCCTCGACGGCGCGCACCTCCTCGGCGATGCGGGAGAAGTCGGCGGAGAGGATGGAGGGGGCGATGAGCACGGGCATGGGGGGTCCTGGGACGTTTAGGAAGGAAGGCCAGAGGCTCTGCCTCTGGACTCCGCCAAAGGCGGAGCCTTTGGAAACCACTACTTAAGTGAGGCCAGTCCAGGGCGGCTCGCCCTGGCGGGGTCCAGGGGCAGAGCCCCTGGCCTTGCTGGCTACGCTGCCTTTCGTCGGCGTTCCATGAGCTGGAGGATGATCGGGGTGAGGATAAGCTGCATGGCCAGGTCGAGCTTGTTGCCGGGGATGCAGATCGAGTTGGCGCGCGACATGAACGAGCCGTGGAGCATGCTGAGCAGGTAGGGGAAGTCGATGCCCTTGGGCGTACGGAAGCGGATGACGACGATGGACTCGTCGGCGGTGGGGATCCAGCCGGCGATGAAGGGGTCGGAGGTGTCGACGGTGGGGACGCGCTGGAAGTTGATGTCGGTCTTGCTGAACTGCGGGCAGATGTAGCGGACGTAGTCGGGCATGCGGCGCAGGATCGTGTCGGTGACGGCCTCGGTGGTGTAGTTGCGGACGGAGCGGTCGCGGTGGATCTTCTGGATCCACTCGAGGTTGATCACGGGGACGACGCCGATGCGCAGGTCGGCGTGGCGGCCGAGGTCGAGGCCGTCGGCCTGTGCCGCGCCGTGCAGGCCCTCGTAGAGCATCATGTCGGTGGGCCGGGGGAGGTCCTTCCAGTCGGTGAAGGTGCCGGCGGGGGCGCCGAGGCTGGCGGCCTCGACGGCGTCGTGGACGTAGTGGCGGGTCTGGCCGCTGCCGTCGCGCGCGTAGGCGGCGAACAGGGCGTCGAGCTCGGCCAGCAGGTTCGTGTCGGGGCCGAAATGGCTGAAGGTGTGGTTGCCGCGCCCGGTGGCCTCGACGGTGAGGCGGGCCATGGTCTCGCGGTCGTGGCGGTGGAAGGCGTCGCCCTCGATGTAGACGGCGTCGATGCGCTCGCGGGAGAAGATGCGCTCGAAGGTGTTTCGCACCGAGGTGGTGCCGGCGCCGGACGAGCCGGTGACGGAGATGATGGGGTGGCGGGCGGACATCCGGCGGGCTCAGGCCGTGGCCGGGGCGCGGGCGTGCGGGACGGCGGCGGGGGGACGGGCCCGCGGCGAGGGCGCCGCCGGGCCGGGGTGCGTCGCGGCGGTCCGGCGTCTCGTGTTCCAGCGTTCCGTCATCGGCCGTGCCCCGCAGAGTCCGGGTCGCGCGACGTGGCCGGGCGGCCTGCGATCCCGGCGCCATCATCGCGGAGCGTGGGCGCCACGCCAACGGGGGAGATTTCGGGCGGGTGCAGGATCGGCCGGGTCGGGCCGGGTTGCCGGCGGTGCGGGTCGTTGCCAAGTAACGGATGGGTTGGGACGGACGCGTGGCGGCGATGAGGCGGTGCCGTGCTGTTCGCAGGTGCAACATAAATTGGGCTGCGCGGTTTGTAGTGCGCGGGCGCGTGGCTGATGCGGGTTTGCGGTCGCTGTTGCTGGCGCGCCGGCTGGACGTCTTCCGCGACCCGGGGCCACGTATTTGTTTCTCGGCAACTTTACCGATTGTTGTTGCCTTGAGGCGGTGCGAGGCGCCACCGTCTGCACGGATGGCTGACGGCGAACGGGAGGGAGGGCTCAAGGATGGACGATGGTTTCCAGGTCGCCTCGACCGCGCGCCGCCCGGGCGAGGAGACGCCCGACCTGCTGTTCGTGGGCGAGGTGACGCCGCACAATGCCGAGCGCCCGTGGCTCGCGATCCGTGGGGTTGGCCCCGTCGTCGTGGCCGTGGCGTCGGACCCGGTGGTCCCGGCCCGCGAGCGGCCCTGAGTTGGCGGGGGTTGCGTCCGTGGTGACGCGGTCCCCGTCCTGACCGACGCGCGCCCGGGTCGGGGCGCGCTGGCGCTGCTCCCGGCCCCGTGCCAGGGCGATCGTCGCGGCAGAGACGATCCCGCCGGGGGCAGCGCCCCGACCCTTCTCCTGATCCGCCATACCCCGGTGCTGGTCGCCCGTGGTGTCTGCTACGGGCGGCTCGACCTCGCGCTGCGGCCGGAGGCGGCCGAGGACGTCGCTTGCGTCGTGGCGCGGCTCGGCGGGTTCCGTCCGGACAGCATCCACACCAGCCCTGCCTCGCGGTGCCGTGTGCTCGCGTCGGCGATCGCGGCGGCGCGCGGCGGCGTGGTCGTGGAGGAGCCGCGGCTGGCGGAGCTGGATTTCGGGGACTGGGAGGGCCTGGCGTGGGACGAGGTGCCGCGTGCGGCGCTGGACCGGTGGGCGGCGGACCTGGCGGGGTTCGCGCCGCCCGGGGGGGAAAGCGGGGCGGCGCTGGTGGCGCGGTGCCGGGCGGCGTATGCGGCGCTGCCGGCGCAGGGGTGCCGTGTGGTGGTGTCGCACGGCGGGCCGCTGCGGGTGCTGGGCGCGCTGGCGGCGGGGGTGGCCGTGGACCTGGGGGTGGCGGCGCAGGCGCCGGGGGAGGTGCGGGTGTTCGCCGAGGCAGCGGCGCCGGGGAAGCGGGGCTGCCTCTGACGTCGCCAGGGCGCGGCGACCGTCACATGGGCAGGAAGAAAGCGAGTTCGTTCTTGAAAGAAAGAACCAAAGAACTTTGCCCCTCGGGGTCTGGAGCGTGGACGAGGTTCAGCTTCCAGGTGGAAAGTCTTTTTGCTTCTTTTTCTTCAGAAAAAGAAGATTCTTGCTTGCCTTAGCGGAGGCGGAACGAAAATCCATGCTGTGGGCTCGTGAGGTTCGCTAGCAGGCGAGGACGGTCAGGACGGCGCACTCGGCAGCCTGCTCGGCGGCGCCCAGCAGGTCGCCGGTGCGCCCGCCCAGCGCGCGGCGGCCGGCCCGTGCGAGGAGCAGGCCGGCGCCGGCCGCCAGAAGCAGGGACAGCACGGCCCGGGTCGGGGGAAGCAGCACGGCGGCGAGCGCCGCGCCGCAGGCCCAGCCGGCGACGATCGAGGCGCCCGGGACGTGGCCCAGGGATGCGCCGAGGCCGTCGGTCCGGGCGGGGGGCAGGCGCATCGGCAGCAGCATCGCGCAGCGGGCCAGGGCGCCGGCCGCCGCGGTCGCGGCGACCAGGGACCAGGCGCCCTGCCCTGCCCCCTGCAGCGCCACGAGGGCGGACCAGCGCAGGCCGAGGGAGAGGAGCAGTGCGAGGGCGCCGAAGCTGCCGATGCGGCTGTCGCGCATGATGGCGAGGCGGCGCTCGGGGGTGCGGCCGCCGCCGAGGCCGTCGGCGGTGTCGGCCAGGCCGTCCTCGTGCAGGGCGCCGGTGAGCAGGAGCGTGGCGGCGAGCGCCCAGCCGGCGGAGAGCGCTGGCGGGAGGCCGAGCGCGGCGCCGGCGGCGGCCGTGGCGCCGGTGGCGGCGCCGATCAGGGCACCGACGACCGGGTGGGCCCAGGCGGAGGCGCCGGGGGCGGGCACGAAGCGCCAGGGGACGGGGATGCGGGTCAGGAGGACGACGGACTCGGCGAGGTGGGCGGGCAGGCGAAGGAAGGCAGCCAGGCTGGGCGCTGCCCAGACCCGCAAAGGGTCCGAGGACCCTTTGATCCCATGACCTGAGAAGTGGATTCCAAAGGCGAGCCTTTGGCGGAGTCCAGAGGCGGAGCCTTTGGCCTTCCTTGCTTCAGGTGGCATTCGGCACGCCGGCCTCGGCGAAGGTGGCCATCCCGGTGTGGCACGCCAGCGCGGCGCGGAGCAGCGGCACGGCGAGGGCCGCGCCGGAGGCCTCGCCCAGGCGCAGGCCGAGGTCGAGCAGCGGGGCCAGGCCGAGGGCGGCGGCGAGCGCGCGGTGGGCGGCCTCGGCGGAGACGTGGGCGAGCGTCGCGTGGGACAGGCCGCCGGGGGTGATGCGGGCCAGCGGGGCGGCGGCGGCGGTGCAGACGAAGCCGTCGAGGAGCACGGGGATGCCGCGGTGGCGGGCGGCCAGGGTGGCGCCGAGGAGCGCGGCCAGCTCGCGGCCGCCGAGGGAGGCGGCGGCGTCGAGAGG
>CAXSFE010000004.1:47878-63759 GCA_964236585.1 uncultured Acetobacteraceae bacterium | reverse complement strand
GCCGCGGCGCGGATCGCCTCGGCGCGCGGCGGCACCGCCATCCCGAGCGCCGCCTCCGCCGCGCGGGCAAAGGCGGCGGCGTGGGCCACGGCGGCGTCGGAGGCCAGGCGGGCGGCAAGCGGGGCGGCGGCCTGCGGCGTCCGGCCGTGCAGGGCCGCCAGGACGCCGCGGTGGCCGTAGCCGCCGAGCGCCTCGGCGCGCAGCACCGTGTCGCCGGACAGGGTGAGGCGCAGGTGGGCCGCGCCGTTCAGGCCCCAGCGGTCGCCGCCGATTGGGCCGATCGGGACCTGGTGCAGGCCGTCGGCGACCTCGCCGAGGAACTCCGGCGGCTGCGGGGCTTCGGCGGGGGTTGGGCGCGGACCCATCGGGCGGTGCTGCGGCCAGCGGCCGTGGTCGAGCCAGGGCCGCGCGTCCGTGCCGCCGGTCGCCTCGTGGCCCCACAGGTCGCGGATCGCACGCTCGAACCAGGCGGCGCCGGGGCGCACGGGCGAGAGCGCCGGGTAGGCGCCGGCCTCCACGGCGACCGAGGCCAGCACCGGGTCCGCCGCGCCGGCCAGGAACAGGGCGTGGACGTGCGAGGGGTCCGCCCACAGCGCCAGCAGGGCGAGCGGGTCGTGGCGCAGGCCGTCCGCGAGGCTCCGCCAGTCCGCCGGCGCCAGCAGGCGGCGCGGCCACGGGCGAGCGGGGATCGCCGGCGCCCGGTCGAGCAGGCCTGCCGTCGTGCCGGGGGGGATGTCGGCGGTCACCGGCCCATCGTCCGGAGGCCTCGCGGACAGCCCGGCGTGGCGCGGTCTGTCGCGCGGTCGGGAGGAGGCTGCCGCCGGGTCGGGAGGCCGGAGTCCGGAGGCGCCGGGATGCGTGCGCGCCGGGTGCTGCGTGGCGACAGGGGGAGCCTCACGATGCGGGCCTGCGACGTTGCGGGTGTGGCCGATCCTGCACCGCATCGCGGCGGGAACAAAGACGCCGGCGCGGCCATGCCTGGCGGTACAGGCAGGGCGGCGGACGGGAACGGTGGCGGCGGGTCTTCCTGGAAGCTCTGGCCGGGCCTCGAACGGGGTCATGCGGTGGTGGTAGCCGGCGCCGCCGCTGGATGTGACGATTATTTACATCTCTGGTCGGGAGCACTGAAACTACGTGCAGGAAGCCCCGTTTGACAGCCGGACGTCGTCGAGGCGTTCCTGCGGCGATATCGGCCCGCTGCGCAGTCGAACTGCTGGTGCAGGAGCTTCGGATTCTTCCGGAGACTTGCTGCACACGCGGAGGTTGCTGGGGCCAGGGCCTGAATCACGCAGGGGTGCTGTGCCAGGGGAGGAACATGCTGCAACAGTTGAGTGACGGCGTGTGTCTGCTCCGGGCGGCAGTCTTCCGCAGACAGAAGGTTTCCGGACCTTGTCGCATGACCAGTGTTCGCGAGAACGGCCGTCGTCCTCCTGCTCGCGACGACGAGGTTCCGCGGACCTGTGTTTTCCCCAGCCGCATCTGACCCGAAACACAACGTTCAGGAGAATCACGCATGACCGACCATACGATCGTCGCGGTCTATGACACCGCTGCCCATGCCGAGGCCGCCGTCCAGGCGCTCGAGGCCGCCAGCGTGCCCTCCTCCGCGATCAGCCGCCACAGCCAGGCGGGCACCGCGAGCGCCGGCGCCGTGACTGCCGCTCCCGCGGCGGGCGAGGAGCGCGGCTTCTGGAGCAGCCTGTTCGGCGCCGAGCCGGACCATGACACCGCGGTGTACGACCGCAGCATGGCGAGCGGCGCCACCGTGGTTTCGGTGAAGGTGTCGGAGGACCACCACGAGTCCGTGGCGGCGATCCTGGAGAGCCACAACCCCATCGACATCGACGAGCGCGCCGAGAGCTACGGGCTGCGTGCTGCCTCGACGACCGGGCTGTCGTCCTCGCTGGGCATGTCGGGCGACACCATCGGTGCGGCCACCACGGGCACGGCTGGCGCCCTGGGCGGCGCGGCGCTCGGCGCCGCCGAGACGAAGGACGGCGTGATCCGGCTGGCCGAGGAGAGCCTCGAGGTCGGCAAGCGCGCCGTCGTCGGCGGCACCACCCGCATCCGCCGCTACGTGGTGTCGACCCCGGTCGAGAAGGACATCTCCCTGCACAGCGAGCGGGTGGTGGTCGAGCGTCGCCCGGTGACGGACGCCGCCACGACCGGTACCGTGGACTTCACCGACCGCACCATCGAGATGACCGAGACCAACGAGCAGGCCGTGGTGTCCAAGACCGCGCGCGTTGTCGAGGAGGTCGCGCTGCGCAAGGAGGCGGCCGATCGCGTCGAGACCGTGAAGGACACCGTGCGCCGCCAGGACGTCGAGATCGAGACGGTGCCGAGCGAGACGGCCACCACGACCCAGACCTTCACGGACCCGGCCACGAAGATCTAGTTTTTCTTCAAAGAGTTCGGCTTAGCGGGATTAGGGGGCCTGGAGATGTCTCCAGGCCCTTTTCCAATTCCCAAACCGCCGGCCGACGCAAGTCCCTAGACTGTCGTGACGTTTCCGGCTGCGTTCCTGTGCGCCAGAACAGGCAGAAAGCGTGTTTTTTCTTGAAAGAAAGAACTAAAGAACTTTCCTCATAAAGATTTAGGAGCCGGCCGAGCAGTTCCCGGCTTCATTGGCAAAGGCTTTTTGCTTCTTTTCCGTCAGAAAAAGAAGACTTTTGCTTCTCTGTGGAAACGGCAAGACGCTGCCAAATCGGCGACAGTCTCTAGTCGCCGTAGTAGGCGAAGAGGGCAGCGGCGACGGGCATCAGCCCCAGCACGGCCCAGGCACCCATCGCGCACAGGGCGACGATGCTGCCCAGCCTGTGGTTGGCGCGGCGACGGCGCCGGGAGGGCCCGACACGGGGCTGCGGCGGGCGAGAGAGCAGAGCGTCGGTATTGGGCTCGACCGGTACGATTGTCTGCTTCGGGAGTGCGGACATCTGGCCTCCAGGATCTCCGTAGGCCTGCCATTCTAGCCGCTGAGTCCGGGAAGGTGTGTAAGACTTTGTTTCCGCTCGCTGACAAGATGGACATGCGCCCGCGGGGACCGGGGTACCCGGCCGGGTTTTGGGTCGCGCGGGCCGCTTCGCTCAGCGGAGCGAGCGGCAGAAATGCACGATCCGCCGGCATGCCTCGAGCAGTTCCTCGTCTCCCGTCGCGCAGGACAGGCGCAGGTAGGGACTCATGCCGAAGGCGGCGCCGAACACGGTGGCGACGTGGGCCTCCTCCAGAAGCGCCGTGCACACGTCCTCGTCGGTGTCCAGGCATCGCCCGCCGCCGCTCCGCCGCCCGATGAGGCCGGCGACGGAGGGATAGACGTAGAAGGCGCCGTCCGGGCGGTGGCAGCGCAGGCCGGGGGCGTCGGCGAGCGCGTCCACCACCAGATCGCGCCGGCGGCGGTAGGCATCGCGCATGGCGTCGGCCGCGTCCTGCGGGCCGTCGAGGGCGGCGGCGGCGGCGGCCTGGGCGGGGGCGCAGACGCCGGCAGTGGCGTGGCCCTGCACCGTCGCCATCGCCCGCACCAGCGTGCGGGGGCCGGCGCCGTAGCCGACGCGCCAGCCGGTCATGGCGTGGGTCTTGGACACGCCGCCGAGCGTCAGGACGCGCTCGCGCAGCGCCGGCGCCACGCGCGCCAGGGTGGCGTGGGGCTCGCCATCGAAGCGCAGCCGCTCGTACAGGTCGTCCGACATCACCCAGACCTGCGGGTGGCGCTCCAGCATCGCCCCGATCGCCGCCAGCTCCGCGGTGCCGCACACCGCGCCGGTCGGGTTGTTGGGGAAGTTCAGGACCAGCCAGCGGGTGCGCGAGGTGATCGCCGCCTCGATCGCCTCGGCGCGCGGGGAGAAGCCGTCGGCCTCCAGGCACGCCACCGCCACCGGGACACCGCCCAGCAGCCGGGCCATCAACGGGTAGGCGTTCCAGTACGGCGCCAGGACGATCACCTCTGAGCCGGGGTCGAGGGTCGCCATCAGGGCGTCGAAGATCACCTGCTTGCCGCCGTTGCCGACCACGATCTCGTCGAGGCCGTAGCGCAGGCCGTCGCGCGCGAGGCTGCGCTGGATCGCCGCCTTGAGCGCAGGGGCGCCGTCGGAGGGCGGGTATTTGGTCTGGCCGGCCAGCGCGGCCTGGTGGGCGGCCTCGATCACGTGCGCGGGCGTCGCGAAGTCGGGCTCGCCGATGGTCAGCGCGATCACGTCGAGGCCCTGCGCACGCATCTCGCGGGCCCGGGCGGACAGCGTCACGATGGCGGCCGGAGGGGCCGCGGCCAGGCGTTGGGCGAGATCGGGCATCAGCGGTGGGCCGAAGGCAGCAAGGCAAGGTTGAGGCTCTGCCTCAAACTCCGCCAAAGGCAGGCCTTTGGAATCCTCTTCTTAAGGGAAGGGTTTCCAAAGGGCTCGGCCCTTTGGCGGGTCTGGGCGGAGCCCGGCCTTGCTTGCTGTCCGATCAGCTCAGGCCCTGGCAGAAGCGCTGGATGCGGCCGCAGGCCTCGCGCAGGCTGTCGGTATCGGTGGCGTAGCTGATGCGGAAGTGGCCGGGGAACATGAACGCCGCGCCGTGCACGGCGGCCACGCCCTCCTCGTCGAGCAGGGCGGTGACGAAGCTCTCGTCGTCAGTGATCGCGGCGCCGCCCAGGGTCGTCTTGCCGATGCAGCCCTGCATCGAGGGGTAGACGTAGAACGCGCCCTCCGGCTTGTGGCAGTGCAGGCCGGGCGACTGGTTGAGCATGTCGACGACGAGGTCGCGGCGGGCCTGGTAGGCCTCGGCCATCACGGCGATCGAGTCCTGCGGGCCGTTGAGCGCCTCGACGGCGGCGGCCTGGCTGACCGAGGAGGTGTTCGAGGTGGACTGGCTCTGCAGCTTGTCCATCGCCTTGATGATCGACACCGGGGCGCCCGCGTAGCCGATGCGCCAGCCGGTCATCGCGTAGGCCTTGGAGACGCCGTTCATGGTGACGGTGCGGCTGCGCAGGCGGGGCTCGACGGCGACGATGGTGGCGGGGCGGAAGCCGTCGTAGACGAGCTTCTCGTAGATGTCGTCGGTGAACACCCAGACGTCGGGATGGCGCAGCAGCACGTCGCAGATCGGGCGCAGGTCCTCGGCGGAGTAGGCGGCGCCGGTGGGGTTGTTCGGCGAGTTCAGCATGAACCAGCGGGTGCGCGGGGTGATCGCGGCTTCCAGGTCCTCGGCGCGCAGCTTGAAGCCGTTGTTCTGGCCGCAGGGCACGATCACCGGGGTGCCGTCGGCCAGGGCCACGATGTCGGGGTAGCTGACCCAGCACGGGCTGGGGATGATCACCTCGTCGCCGGCGTTGAGCGTCGCGACCATGCAGTTGAAGATCACCTGCTTGCCGCCGGTCGAGACGATGATCTCCTCGGGCGTGTAGTCCAGGCCGGAGTCGCGGGCGAACTTGGCGGCGATCGCCTGGCGCAGGGCAAGGGTGCCGGCGACGTCGGTGTACTTGGTCTGGCCGGCCTCGATGGCGCGCATCGCCGCCTGCTTGACGTTGTCGGGGGTGTCGAAGTCGGGCTCGCCGGCGGACAGGCTGATGACGTTGCGGCCGGCGGCCTTGAGCGCGCGCGCCTTGGTGGAGATGGCGATCGTCTGGCTCGGGCTGACCCGGTCGAGGCGTTCTGCGGTGAGCTTCATGGGAGGGTATCCTGTGGCCCCACTCGCGGGGGCGGTCCGGGCGCGGCCGGGGCGTGGGTCGGGGCGGCGCGCACACTAGTCCCGGGGCGGCCCGCGGAGCAACGTCCGCCCCGGCACAGCGGCCGGAAGCCGCTTCTTCGGGGATTTTGGAGGATGCTGCCCTCTGGCGGGCTCGAGCGGTGCCCGACCCTGCCGGCCTCCTAGCGCCGGCCTCCTCCGTCGATCATCCCGGTGACCAGCGCCAGGAGGCCGCCGCCGATCACCGCCGCCGCCGCGGGCCGCACCAGCGCCGCCACAATCCCCGGTCCCCGGCCCGGAAAGGCGCCGGGCCGGCCGCGGCGGATCAGCGTGCGGGCCAGGGCGCCAAGGAGGCGGTCGATGCTCGCGGTCTCGTTCAGGGTGCGCTGCAGCAGGGCGGCGGCATCGGCGTTGCCCAGTGCCAGGGTGTAGGAGCGCAGGGTGGCGTAGGACGCCAGGAAGAAGTGCGCCGCGGCTTGGCCATGCGAGATGTTGAGCAGGTCGCGCGACAAAGGGTCGGCGGTTTCGCCGATGCGCATGCGGTTTGCGTCGACGATGCCCTGCATGGCCGGGTCGGAGCGGGCGGCGAGGGCCAGGCCGGCGGACGCGAACACCTGCTCCAGCCGCCTGCCCTGCCGGTGGTTGGCCCTGGCACCGGCGTGCAGGGCACGGCGCAGCTCGGGCGCAGTGGAGGTCTCGATGTTGGCCCGTGCCTGGGCCGCGCCCTGCTCGTGCGCGGCACGCAGTCGCTGCAGGCCCGAGGCGAGCAGGGTCTCGATGTCGTCCATCGCCGCGATCTCCGCGTTGCACCGGCGTCCGGCGGGCCGGTCTGGTGTCGCGGGACTGAGCGTGCATGGCACCGCCGGGTTCCGGCGTGTGCGTCGCGCCTTGGCGCGGCAGGGCTGCCCGGGGCCTGGCGGCCGATGGCACGGCGACGCGCCACGCTGTATAGCCCCGCGGTCGGAGGCGCCGTCCCGCTTCGAGTGGCGGCGAGCAGGAGACGCGAATGGCACTCTGGGTTCGTTTCGAGCACGACGGGGCCGAGGGTTTCGGCATGCTGGAGGGAGACAGGGTTGCGGTGCATGCCGGCACCATGTTCGCCGACCCGCAGCCCACCGGGCAGAGTCTGACGCTGAGCGACCTCCGCCTGCTGGTTCCGGTGCGCCCCGGCAAGATCGTCGGGCTTTGGAACAACTTCCATGCGCTGGCGGCGAAGCTGGGGGCGGCGATCCCGGAGGTGCCGCTGTACTTCCTCAAGGCCACCACCAGCCTGCTGGCGACAGGCGGGACGATCAGGCCGCCGGCGGGCTACGACGGGCGCATCGTCTACGAGGGCGAGCTTGGGATCGTCGTCGGGCGGCGCTGCGCCGGGGTGGATGAGGCCGCGGCGGCGGCGGCGATCTTCGGCTACACCTGCGTCAACGACGTGACCGCGACCGGGCTGCTCGACGCGGACCCGTCGTTCCCGCAGTGGGCGCGGGCGAAGGGCTGCGACACGTTCGGGCCGTGCGGGCCGGCGGTCGCCACCGGGCTCGACCCGCAGGCGCTGCAGGTCCGCGTCCTGCTGAACGGGCGGGAGCGGCAGGGCTACCCGGTCAGCGACATGATCCTGCCGCCAGCGCGGATCGTCAGCCTGCTGTCGCGGGAGATGACGCTGGAGCCCGGGGACCTGATCGCGTGCGGCACCTCGGTCGGCGTGCTGCCGATGCGGGCGGGGATGGAGGTCAGCGTGGTGATCGAGGGAATCGGGACGCTGACGAACCTGGTGGCCTGAGCGCCCAGGGAAGGCCAGGGGCTCTGCCCCTGGACCCCGCCAAAGGCTGAGCCTTTGGAAACCTCGACTTGGGCCGGAGGCACATCCCGCCTTGCCTTGTGCGCGCGGGTCTGGGGGCGCCTGCCCCCAGCGGGTCCAGGGCAGAGCCCTGGCCTTGCCCTACTTTGTCTGGCTGGGGTCGTCCGCCGCGTTGATGTAGTGCAGGCCGAACGGCCCGGTGCCCGTCACCTGGATCTCCGCCGCCTTGGTCGTGGTCCACAGCGAGTGCGACATGTTGCCGGGGAGGTAGACGAAGCCGCCGGCGTCGACCTGCCTGCCGCGCGCCTTTTCCATGGTCTCGCCCATGTCGTGGACGATGGCGCCGGACAGCACGGTGACGTTCTCGGCGGTGGCGTGGGTGTGCGGCGCGATCACGGTGCCGGCGGGCATCCTGAGCCGCAGCGTGAACGGGCCGGGCTGCGCCGGGTCGCCGGACAGGATGCTGATCCGGGTGGTGGAGGGCAGCGAGGCGGGCGGCGGGCTCCACTGCACCGCGGAGTCGTCGGGCAGCACCGTCATCGTCGCCATGTCGGCCGCCCGGGCCGCGGCCCCGGTGCCGAGCAGCAACAGGCCGCCGGCCAGCCATGCAGCACGGTGTCTCGTCATCGCCTTCTGCTCCCTGCGGACGCGGCGCCGTTGTCGTCCGGCTGCAGCCTCGTCGGCGTCATAGCATGCCGCTCTGGCGGCGGGCACCGTCGAGACGCCCGTGCCCGGCCCGGACGTGCCGCGGCGCGGGGACGGGGCGGGTCAGGACCACATGCGGCGCAGGGCCGGCTCGCGGTCCCAGAGCTGGTGCTTCAGCGCGCCCGCGACGTGCAGGGCGAACAGGGCGTAGAGGGCGTAGGCCAGTACGACGTGGACCGTGAACCACTGCGCGTGGAGCCGCTGCTTGGGCTCCGGGGCCATCGCCTCGATGAAGCCGATGCGCGGCCAGGGCACCAGGCCGAACAGGCGCAGGGGGTGCTGGGCCGCGTAGGCGAAGGCGGAGTCGTGGATCCATCCGGACAGGGGGAGGGCCAGGATGAGGCCGTACAGCGCGAGGTGCGTGGCGTGGGCGGCGAGGCGCTCCAGCCGGGCGTGGCCGGGCGGCGCGGGCGGCGGTGCGTGGGACAGGCGCCACAGCACGCGCATGAGTGCCAGCCCGAGCACGGTGAGGCCGATCGATTTGTGCAGGTCGATCGCCGGGCGGATCCAGGCCTCGGGGAACAGCTCCGCGGTCAGGCCGAGCGCCACGTTGGCCGCGATCAGGCCCGCCACCAGCCAGTGCAGCACCATGGCAGGGCGGGTGTAGCGTGCGCTGAGTACCATGGACCGATATTGCAGCAGATGCGGGCTCGCGACGACTCCCATCTGTACGATAGCGCCTCTTGTGCGTGTCGCCGGCGGGGTGCATCGCCGGCGCGTCGGGGGCCGGGAGCGACTGGATGAGCATCGACACGACCACCGACGTCATGACCATCGGCGTCACGACCACAGACGTCACGACCGTTGACGTCACGACCGTTGACGTTCTGGGGCTGCGGCGCCGTGCCGCTTCGCCGCGCTTCGACCCGCCGTCGACGCCCTGGGCCAGCCACGCGATCCACGGCGGGGTGGCGGTGCTGTGGGTGGTGCTGTTCGCGCGCGCGTTCGGCGGTGGCGGGCTGCTCGCCTGGTCGGCCGGGCTGGCCTACGTCGCCTACGACACGGTGCTGATCGGCTTCGTGCTCTGGCAGACCCGCGCGCTGGGGCGCGGCGTCGCGGGCCGGGGGACCGCGGGGCAGGCGTCGCGGGCCGGCGGGGCGGGCGTCGCCGGCGAGTCCCTGGCCGCCTGCGTGATCGTCGCGTCGCGCAACGAGGCGGGCGTGCTGCCGGCGACCCTGGCCGCGCTGATGGCGCAGGACGGGCCGCCGGCGCGGATCGTCGTCGCCGACGACGGGTCGACGGATGGCACCGCGGCGCTGATGGCGCGGGGCTACGGGATGGCGGTGCCGGCGCTCGGGCGGGCGAGCGAGAGCGCCACGCATCCCGGGCTGGCGTGGCTGCGGCTGCCGGCGGGGGGCAAGGCCGTGGCGCTGAACGCGGCGCTGCTGCTGGCCGGGCAGGACCCCATGCTCGACCAGGGGCTGGTGCTCACGGTGGACGCGGACACGCTGCTCGACCGCGGGGCGCTGTCGGCGATGCGGCGGGCCTTCGCGGCCGATCCGGGGCTGGTCGCGGCCACCGGCGTGCTGTCGCCGTGGTGCGGCGCAGGCGTCGTGGCGCGGGTGCTGCAGGGGTTCCAGCGTTGCGAGTACGTGCGCAACTTCCTGTCGCGCGCCGCCTGGACGCGGGCGGACGGGCTGCTGCTGATCTCGGGGGCGTTTGCCTGCTACCGGCGCGATCCCGTGCTGGCGGTGGGCGGCTTCGACCCGGACTGCCTGGTGGAGGACTACGAGCTGACGCACCGGCTGCGCGACCATGCGGTGCGCACCGGGCAGGCGTGCCGCACCGCGGTGGTCGGCGACGCGCTGGCCCGTACCGAGGCACCGGGCACGCCGGGGGCGTTCCTGCGCCAGCGCCGGCGCTGGTTCGGGGGGTTCCTGCAGACCCAGTTCTGGTACCGACACATGGTGGGCAGCCGGCGGCACGGGCGGCTCGGCCTGATGATGCTGCCGGTCAAGGCGGTCGACACGCTGCAGCCGGTCTACGGCCTGCTGGGCGTGGGGCTGTTGCTGGTCTGGGCGGCGAGCGGGCGGGCGGTCGCGGTGCCGATTGCGGAGGTGGTCGCGGCCAAGGTCGCCGTCGACCTGTCGTTCAACCTGTGGTCGCTGCGCGTCTACCGCCGGTGGTCGGGGGACCGCGGCCCGGGCGTGGGCCTGGTGGTCGCGGCCGCGCTGGTGGAGCCGTTCACGTTCCAGATCCTGCGCCACCTCGGGGCGGCGCTGGGCTGGGCGAGCCTGCTGGGCCGGCAGGCGCGGTGGGCGGCGCCGGCGCGCGCGGGGCTGCGCACGTCGTAGGGGGAGTCGTGGACCCGGCGGCCCGGTGCCTGAGCAGGAAGAAAGCGTGTTCTTTCTTGAAAGAAAGAACCAAAGAACTTCTATCCATTGGGTTCCGGAGCGCGGGCGGGCTTTGATCTTCCAGGACAAAGTCTTTTTGCTTCTTTTTCTTCAGAAAAAGAAGACTCTTTCTTGCTGTTGATGAGCGCACAAACGGTCTTTTCGGAGCAGGTTCATAACGCCCTCCGGGGCTGCCGGCGGTCTTGCGCAAACTCCGCTGGCCGGGGCACAAGCTTTCGCGTGACCGAAGGGTTCCAGGCGATGACGAGGCTCCACGATCCGGTTCAGGTGCCGGGTCCGGGGGCAGCCAGCGGGGCGGGGCGAGCCGCGCGGGTCCTGGAGCGGTTCCGCGACGAGCGGCAGCGCCTGGCGGCCTGCGGCGTGCCTGTGCCGGCCGCCGCGATCCTGGCCGCGCGCAACGCGGGCACGCTGGCCACGACCGGCGCGGCCGGCCTGCCGCTCGACGCGGCGCTGCCGTGGGCGCTGTGGCCGTTCGAGGCGCTGTGTGGCGGGATGCCGCCGCCCGAGCTCCTGGACCGGTGCGCGCTGGCGCTGTGCGGCGGCCTGCTCGGCGACGCGGCGTCGGTCGTGGCGCGGGGCTGGGAGCTGGCCCGCTCCGCCGAGAGCCTGCTCGTGCAGGGGGGCGACGAGCGTCTGCTGCTGGACCCGGCCAGCGGCCTGAACCGCTACGGCTGCGCGCCGCACCCGCGGCCCGGCGTGGCGGGCTTCGCGTCCTGCACCGGCTCCTCCGTGTCCGCGTCGGGCCTCGCAGCGGCGGAGGCGGCGCGGCGCGGCCTGCTGGCCGAGGCGTTGCGCGCGGGTCATCGCGCGGCGGTGGACGCGGGCCGCGCGGCGGTGGCGTCGCGCATCCTCGACCACTATGGCGCCGGCGGCCTAGCGGTGGCGTTCCTCGTGCCGTCCGGCACCGATGCCACGCTGCTCGCCACCGCAGCGGCGGTGGCGCGGCTGGGGGGCCGGCCGGGCACGGGCGACGGGGCGCGGGCCACCACGATCACCAGCCTGCTGGTCGATCCCGCGGAGACCGGCAGCGGGGTGCCGGCGGCGGCGTGCTGCCGGCATTTCGCCCACGCCACCGCCAGCGGCGAGGCGGTGGCGCGCGGCGAGGCGGTGGCGGGCTGCCCCGCGCCCATCGGGCTCGAGACGGTGGCGCTGCGCGGGGCGTCGGGCGAGGCGCTGCCGCTGGGCGAGGTCCACGACGCGTTCGAGCGGGCGCTGGAGCGGGGCTGCGCGGGCGGGCACGTCGTCCTGCACCGGGCCGACTGCTCCAAGACCGGGCTGAGCGTGCCGGGAGCAGAGGCCTGCCGCCGCTGGAGCGCGCGGTTCGGAGAGCGGCTCGCGGTGATCGTCGATGCCAGCCAGGCCCGGCTGGACGCCGCCGAGGTGCGGCGGAGCCTGGAGTCCGGCTGGGCGGTGATCCTGACGGGGTCGAAGTTCTTCGGCGGGCCGGGGTTCTGCGGGGTGGTGCTGCTGCCCGCGGCGCAGGCCGGCGCGATCACCGACGCCGCGCCGCTGATGCCCGGGCTGCGCGCCTATGCGGCCGGGCTGCCGACCGACCCGGCGCGGGCGGAGTGGCACGCGGGCCTGCTGCTGCGCTGGGTGGCGTCGCTGCGCGAGATGGACGCGTTCCGGGACTGCGACGGCGCGAGGGTCGAGGCGCGGCTGCGCGAGCACGGCCGCAGGATCGTGGCGCACGTGCGCGCCGACCCGCGCCTGGCGCTCGTGGCGGCGGGCGGGAGCGCGCCGGACGATCTCGCGTCGCGCTCCATCTTCCCGTTCACCGTGCGCGCGCCGGGGGCGGACCGGCCGATGCGCCCGGACGAGCTCGCCCTGGTGCATGCCTGGCTGGACCGAGACCTGGGCGAGGCGGTCCGTCCCGCGCGCAGGCCGGCGGGGAGGACCGCCGGGGACCGCTGGCGGCAGGTCGCGGCGTCGTGCTGCCGGATCGGGCAGCCGGTGCGGCTGGGGCAGGGTGCGGGCGGGTCGCACGGGGGCCTCCGGCTCGCGCTGGGCGCCGCGCAGCTCCTGGAGGACGACGACGGCGCCGCGCTGTTGCTGGTGTTCGCCAAGCTGGGGCTGGTCCTCGACCACTTCGCCGACCTGCCCGGGGCGGACTGCCCGGCGGTGGCGTGACGCCGCGTCCCCTCGCCTTCCCGGTCACTTCCACCGGGCGCGTGGTTTGTGCCGTGCCGGTGGCGGGGCTCGTGCCGCACGAGGAGCACGACGAGCACCGCGCCCTGCGGCTGGCGCGGCACATCGGGCGCGTGGGGGTGTGGACGGCGCCGCTGGTGGTCGAGCGGGACAGCCTGGTGGTCATGGACGGCCACCACCGTCTGCGTGCCGCCCGGGCGCTCGGGCTATCCGTGCTGCCGGCGGTGCTGCTGTCCTACGAGGACGGCGGGGTGGTGCTGCAGGCGTGGCGCAGAGGCGAGCACTGGAGCCCCGCGGCCGTGCTCTCGTGCGGCAGGTCCGGCCAGCTGCTGCCGCGCAAGACCACGCGCCACCTGTTCCAGCCGGCGATCGGGGCGGTGGCCATCCCGCTGGCGCGGCTTGCGGGGCCGCCGGGGGTCAAGGAAGCAAGGCTGGGCGCTGCCCAGACCCGCCAAAGGGCCGAGCCCTTTGGAAACCCTATCCTTAAGTAGTGGATTCCAAAGGCTAGCCTTTGGCGGAGTTTGAAGCAGAGCCTCAACCTTGCTTTCCTGTGCCGGCCGCGTCGCGCACCGCCGCCGGCGTGGCGCCCGCCGCGCGCAGGGCCGCGATCGTCGGCGCGCCCGCGCGTTTCGACAGCCGCCGGCCCGCGGCGTCGTGCAGCAGGCGGTGGTGCGCGTAGTCCGGCTCCGGCCAGCCCATCAGTTCCTGCAGCAGCCGGTGCAGGTCCGCGGCCGGGCGCAGGTCGGCGGCGCGCGTCACCAGGGTCACGCCCTGCAGCGCGTCATCGTGGGTGGCGCACAGGTGGTAGGAAGCCGGCACGTCGCGCCGGCCCAGCACCACGTCGCCGAAGCGGGCCGGGTGGCACTCCACCCTGCCCTCGCCCCGCTCGCTGCGGCCGAGCAGGCGCGGCAGGGTGCGCAGCGCCGCCGTCATGTCGAGGCGCAACGCGTGGGGGGCGCCGCGGGCCAGGCGCTCGCGGCGCAGCCCCGGGTCGAGGCGGCGGCAGGTGCCGGGGTAGGCGGGTTCCGCCGCGTGGGGGGCGTGCAGGGTGCTGTCGGCGGGCGCTGCGGCCTGGGGGCTGGTGGCCGCGGCGATCTCCGCCCTGGTGCAGAAGCACGGGTAGAGCAGACCGCGCGCCGCGAGCGCGTCGAGCACGGCGCGGTAGGACCCGAGGTGCTCCGACTGCCGCCGCACCGGGTGCTGCCAGTCCAGGCCGAGCCAGCGCAGGTCGGCAGCGATCCCCGCCTCGTGCTCCGCGCGGCAGCGCACGGGGTCGATGTCCTCGATGCGCAGCAGGAACCGGCCCGGCCCCGCGAGGGCGTGCGCGAACAGGGCCGCGTGGGCGTGGCCGAGGTGGAGGGCGCCGGTCGGGCTCGGGGCGAAGCGCGTGACGTGCATGGGGTCGTTACCCTCGCATGCGCGGGGCTGCACCTGCATCCCCTGGGCCGGTGTTGAAACGCCAGCAAGCAAGGCTGGGCTCTGCCCAGACCCGCCAGGGGCGAGCCGCCCCTGGACCGGCTTTACTTAAGAAGGGGTTTCCAAAGGCTCGGCCTTTGGCGGGGTCCAGGGGCAGAGCCCCTGGCCTTGCCTGCCCTGGGCTGCACCAAGTGTCAGCCATTCGCATGAGGCTCCGCGGACGGTGTGCGAGCGACGCGGTCCAGGATGCTGATCGCGTTCGGGTTTGCTGCTCCAGGCGTGGGCCGATGCGGGAAACCGCTTGCATCGCGGCCTGTGTTCTCTAAACGTTCTGTTAGAGTCACTGGGCAGCGCGACCATGCAGGGACAGGACAGATGACAGCGACCCTGGACTCCCTGCGCCTCACCATCGCCCGTCTGGAACAGGGCAGGACCCGGGGCCGGGCCGGACCCGGGGCGTCCGGCAGGTCGGCCGAGGCGGCGCTTCCCGGGGTGGAGCTGCCGGATGCGGAGCCGGCCGGGGCCGGATCGTACGGCGAAGATTCGCGGGCCTGCATCCGTCCCGGGCGGGTGCCGCCGGGGGCAGCAGGACCGCCAGGGACGGAGCCGGACGGGGGCATGCCGTCGCCTGTTCCGCAGGCGACGGTTGCGGGGATCGGGCCCGGTGCCGTGCTGCACTTCGGCGTCGCGGCCATCGACACCCACCTGCCTGCCGGCGGGCTGAGCCGCACCGCCCTGCACGAGCTGGCGGGGATCGGGCCGGACACGGAGCATGGCGCGGCGCCGGCGCTGCTGGTGGCCGGCCTGCTCGCCCGGCACCCCGGCCAGGTGCTGTGGGTGAGCAGGCGCCGCGACCTGTTCGCCCCCGCGCTGGCCGCGGTGGGGCTGCACCCGGACAGGATCGTGTTCGTCGAGGCCGGGCACAGCGTGCTCTCGGTGATGGAGGAGGGGCTGCGCCACGCGGGACTTGCCGGGGTGGTGGGCGAGCTGTCCGGCCCGCTCGGGCTCACCGCGTCGCGCCGGCTCCAGCTCGGGGCGGAGGCGGGGGTTCCGGCCTTCGTGCTGCGCCGGTCGCGGCGCTTCGACGATCCCCTGCTGTCGGCGCCCTCGGCGGCGGCCACGCGCTGGCGCGTCGCCTCCCTCCGGACGCGGCCGGTCCGCGCCGAGGCGCCGGGCGTGCCCGGCGTGGGGCGGGCGCTGTGGCGGCTCGACCTGGTGCGCTGCCGCGGCGGGGTGCCCTCGTCCTGGACCCTGGAGGCTTGCGATGCGCAGAACCGTCTCGGTCTGGCTGCCGACCTTCGCCACCGACCGCCTGCGGCTGCCGACGGCGGGCCCGGGCCCAGGGGGCTTGGGGGCTTCGGCGGCCTGGGCGACGCCGGGCAGGACAGGCGCGGAGGGGGCCGAGGCGCCGCTGGTGGTGTCGCGGCATGACGGGCACAGGCGCGTGGTGGCGTCGCCGAACGCGGCGGCCCGTGCGCTCGGGCTGATCCCCGGGATGGCGCTGGCCCGGGCGCTGATGATGGTGCCCGGGCTGGCGGTGCATCCGTCCGACCCGGACGCGGACCGCGCGGCGCTGGAGCGGCTCGCGGGGTGGTGCCTGCGCTACGCTCCGCTGTGCGCGGTCGACGCGCCGGACGGGCTGTGGATCGACATCACCGGCTGCTCCCATCTTCACGAGGCTGCATGGCCCGAGCTTCTGCCCGCGGACGCGTCGGTTCGCGATGCCTTCGGCCGCCCTGGCGTGGGCAGTCCTGGCGTGGGCAGTCCTGGCGTGGGCAGTCCTGGCGTGGGCAGTCCTGGCGTGG